>NZ_JAULLJ010000132.1:0-501 GCF_030518095.1 Bacteroides sp. ET489 | reverse complement strand
ATAGTCGTGCATGTTTGAGCTTTCCTGTTCCTCATACCATTCGTATGCCTTTTCATAGAGTTTTTCCATATTGTTGGAACGGATGCATTCCTCCTGGATGTCTTCATGCTCATCAAGATCATCCCGGTAGTCCACGTAGTAGAGGCTTACATACTGTGGAATATAGTCTGTAAGTTGTAATGTCTGGTTCATGATTCCTGATTTTAAGAGTTATACAAACGAAAAAGCCCTGCTTGTCGTGCAGGGCCTGATTCTTGTGGAACTGAAACCTTTGGAATGTCTGTTTGTATGGTATCTCCATGTCTCAAGCAGATAATCCTTGGTTCCCTTGATACTTCCGTGTACCATACATCCCTTTTCATCGTACAGGTAGCAGGTGTTAAGGAGAACCGGTATGCCGTCATGCACCTTGTACATGTGCAGCTCAATATCATTCTTTATGGCGGCAGACTTTTCCTTTTCCACTTTTCTGTGTATGGCTTTTCTGACCTCGCCGATATG
>NZ_JAULLJ010000131.1:0-517 GCF_030518095.1 Bacteroides sp. ET489 | reverse complement strand
TGTCTTTTCCTGATTTAACTAGACGCTTTTTTATTTTATAAACTATAATAGTAGACATTTCTTGAGAAACGCTCCTATTTGAATAGACACTTTGCCTAATACAGCTCTGATTAGGTCGTCTGTTTTCGATGTACCGGACATGCAAGAGTTCCGGCCTTGTTGTTCGGCAAAACCGGATGCCCTTCGATGGGGCATTCGGTTTTTGGGTCAGATGTTCCGGCTTACGCTTTCGTCCGACCTTGTTGTTTGGCCTGACAAAGATGCATCATATCCACCATTATCGAAAGTTTTTTGCGGGCAAATTTTCTTTTTCCACATATTCTTCTGTTCACCCTGCTCCAAATGTACAAGAGCAGGGACTTTGTAACCGATACTCATATGTGGCCGGCGATAGTTGTAGAAGTGGATGTATCTACCGATGACCTTCTTGGCATGCCCGATATCGTTGAAGTGACTTTGTCGGTAGACACGTTCGCACTTGATTATCCCGTTGACCCGCTCGGCAATGGCATTATCC
>NZ_JAULLJ010000130.1:0-517 GCF_030518095.1 Bacteroides sp. ET489 | reverse complement strand
AGACAATGCCATCGCCGAGCGGATCAACGGGATAATCAAGTGCGAACGTGTCTACCGACAAAGTCACTTCAAGGATATCGAGCATGCCGAGAAGGTCATCGGTAGATACATCCACTTCTACAACTGCTACCGGCCACATATGAGTATCGGTTACAAAGTCCCCGCTCTCGTACATTTGGAGCAGGGTGAACAGAAGAAAATGTGGAAAAAGAAAATTTGCCCGCAAAAAACTTTCGATAATGGTGAATATGATGCATCTTTGTCAGACCGAACAACAAGGTCGGACGAAAGCGTAAGCCGGAACATCTGACCCAAAAACCGAATGCCCCATCGAAGGGCATCCGGTTTTACCGAACAACAAGGCCGGAACTTTTGCATGTCCGGTACATTGAAAACTGATGACCTAATCAGAACTGTATTAGGCAAAGTGTCTATTCAAATAGGAGCGTTTCTCAAGAAATGTCTACTATTATAGTTTATAGAACAAAAAAGCGTCTAGTTAAATCAGGAAAAGACA
>NZ_JAULLJ010000013.1:0-110415 GCF_030518095.1 Bacteroides sp. ET489 | reverse complement strand
CATTTTTTTCCTAGTTAAGAAAATATTTTTTCCTAACTGGAGAATTATTTTTTTCTAACTGGGAAAAAATAATTGCAAGACTGGTCAGTTTTCAGTCCTTTCTGGGAAATCCATTCTATCTGAGTTCCCGATAATGCAAATTCCCTTTTTCGGTCCTCTGTTCCGAAAAAGGGAATCTGTATCAGTCGGTCTGATCCGTAGCCAGTCCCGACACTTTTCAGTATAATATCGCCTCCGGTTATTTATTAGCTATTTTCACCGAAACTATCGGTTGTTGCTTTTCTGCATCCAGCGGAACGGCGCGATACTTCACTTTGCTGAAATCAATCGTCTTCAGGTCGATGCTGCGGATGGCACTGTTGTACATCGTGCGGTAGTAGATGATGCGGTCGGCCATGTCTGTTGCCGATGTCCACTGCGTAGCGCTCGGAATGTCGGCAGGTATCTTGCCCGCCTGAAACTCGATGCCCACGGGAATATCGAAGTTGTTCAGTATCTGGAAACCTTGAAGCACCGTCTTCAGTGCCGTGTCCTGCACCGGTGCCGTAGCCTGATAGAAAGCTGCCCGCACAAAGCGTGAAGGAGGTGTCACGTCGCCCGGTATACCCAGGAAACCACTGCCCGCTCCAAACGAAGCAAGCTTTGCACCGCCCAACGACTGAGCCGGAGCCGTACCCGGATAAAGGTTGACGTAATTGTTCAGGTTGGTAAGCTGCCAGTCGAAACTGGGCGAATTGGTCAGCACACCCAGCGGATTCTCATAGAACTTGGGCTTTCCATCAATCATTTCCAGCACAATCTGACGTCCCGACGGTTCGGTAAAACGCCAGTGAACGGTAGAGGCACGCGGATCTATATTAATAATGTGTACCTCGCTCACCGCCTGTTTCACTTCGTCCACGGTGGCACACTGGCCCAGTATCCACGAAACCAATTGCAGGTCGGCAATACTCTTGTCCTGCAATGCCTCGTCAAACTTCTCGTACTCACCATAATTGGGGAAGTAGAACAGCCCGGCCGAAAGCCCCGCTTCGTTCAGCCCCTCGGCCACAAAGTCTTTCTGTTCTACAGCCAGTCCCACGTATCCGTAACGCGCCTTGAAGGTCATGCCCGTAACACCCGCAGGCGTATATGAACGCTGCTCATAGCCGCGGGGCACAATGACGTATTGACTGTTGAGGTCGCTTCCGCCCCACTCGATGGTTCGTGCCACGACAGTGACACTATCTTTACTTTTCAGGGTAATGCCCGTGCAAGCCTCGGCAGGTAAAGAATAAGCAAACATGCTTCCTATGCCCATTGCAATTGCCAACAAAATCCTTGATTTCATACTCTTATACTTATTTATATATTAAAACTTTATTCATGCCTTATCGACAGAAAACAAACATACAACTTTTTCAAATCGCTACTGTTCTGTTTTACTCTGCCCTTCGTGCAGTTTTAAGTCATTTGAGAAGAAACAAAATCAGAATAGAATATGTTCAGTCATTTCAACAAACCAGCGGCTTTATTCCGAGAGCCGACAAGCATCAGGCATCTTTGCGCATAAGCGTTCTTTCGATATTGTATCGGGGTCGGTCTTTTACTTCGATATATATTTTTCCAATATATTCGCCGACAATCCCCAATGCAGCCAAGATAAAACCGCCTACTAACCAGATTGAAATAATCAGTGAAGCCCAGCCAGGTACCGTATCGTGAATGTAATGAGTGTACAGCGTCCATATCGTCACCCCAATCCCGATAAGTATAAAGACACAGCCTAGCCAGAAAATCATACGTACCGGCTTGACGGAAAAAGAAGTTATTCCGTCGATAGCGAAGTCGAGCATCTTCTTTAGCGGATATTTAGACTCTCCAGCCCAACGCTTGGATCGGTTATAATAGACGCACGTAGTCTGATAACCTATCAACGGAACCAAACCACGAAGAAAAAGGTTACGCTCACGGAAACGGGCCAACTGCTGTAACGCCCTCTTACTCATCAGACGATAATCGGCATGGTTATAGACCGTCTTTACGCCCATCATGTTCATCAGCCGATAAAAAGCCTGTGCCGTTTCACGTTTGAACCAGGTATCGGTTTTCCGTTCCTTACGTACTCCGTAAACTATGTCATAGCCTTCCTTATACCGGCGAACCATCTCCGCAATGACAAGGATGTCGTCCTGCAAGTCTGCATCAATAGAAACGGCAATATCGCAATAGTCCTTCACCAGATCAAGTCCTGCCATCAAAGCATTCTGATGTCCCACATTTCCGGCCAGATTCAGTCCGCACGCATAAGATTCGTGCTGATACAAGTCTTGAATGATGGGCCAGGTCTGGTCGGTACTACCATCGTTCACATACAATACATAACTGTCAGACGCTATCTGCTTTTCTTCTATCAGCTGGTCAAGCAACTGACTCAGCCTTTTGTGGGTTTCATGCAACACAGCCTCTTCTTTATAGCAAGGCACAACAATCGCCAGGCAGGGGATTTCTTTCATACCAAAACCAAGAGTTTATATTACTTTCTGCAATATTCGTAAGAAAACATGAGATTTGCAAATTATCGCCGCCGCTTTTTAGGCTTCCTGCGACTTTCCGTCCAGCCGCTTATTTTTAAAGACAAACCTTACGAGCAGAAAATTGACCGGAATAGCAATGGCAAACACCGGTACGGGCGCCAACGTTTTGGAAATGCCCAGCCACAGAAACAGATTCAGCAGCCCCATGTGAAGCAGGTAATTGACCAGATGCGCACCACCAAAACCGAAAGCTTTGCCCCACGAAGGCTTTTGTCCGAACGTGAAATAAGCCGTCAGATAGAAGTTGGCTACAAAACTGATGGCATAACCCAGCGTATAGGCCACATTGACATTGATGACCCACTGCAAGACAAAATAAACACCGTAATGCAAGGCTGTGGCAAACACGCCCACCATCACAAAACGAAAGAATTCGGGTAATTGTCTCAGCTTCTTTATATCCATATTTCGGTTCATGCTATCATTGCTGGTACAAAGTTAGGTATTGTTTCAGAATTATTCGTACTTTTGCGGCTGGAAAACGTAAATAAGAGACAAAGATTATGCTGGACAAAAAGCAAGCGTTCTGGTTTATCGCCCTACTGAGCATTCTGGTGATACTCCCCTTCATTGGCGAAACCATTTTCTACTCCAAAGGAGAACCGCGTGAAGCCATCGTGGCCGTTTCCATGCTCGAAAGCGGAAACTGGATACTCCCCGTGAACTATGGCACTGACATTGCCTATAAACCGCCCTTCCTGTACTGGTGCATCGCAGCCTTTTCGCTGATACCGGGCGAAGTAACCGAATTTACGTCACGCCTACCGTCTGCCTTATCGTTTCTGGCCATGCAAATGGTCTTCTTCTGGTTCGTAGCCAAGCGGAAAGATACGCAGACTGCCGTACTTACCTCATTGCTTCTACTCACTTCGTTCGAAGTTCACCGTGCGGCAGTAGCCTGCCGGATTGATATGCTTCAGGTATCACTTATCGTTATTTCGTTGTGCCTGCTCTTCCGTTGGGATGAGAAAGGAGCAAAAGGAATACCTTGGGTGGCTGTTTTACTGATGGGCTGTGCCACTCTGACCAAAGGGCCTATCGGCTCCATCTTTCCCTGCACTTGCATCGGTATCTTCCAATTGCTGCGCGGACGGGCATTCTTCAAGACGTTCGGTTCGCTGTTTGTCATCGGCCTGCTGACGCTTATCCCGATGGCCATCTGGTTCTATGCCGCTTATCTGCAAGGCGGACAACCGTTCGTTGATCTGATGCTGGAAGAGAATACCGGACGATTTGCCGGAACGATGTCGTACGAATCACATTATAATCCCATGTGGTATAACTTCCTGACCATCATTTGGGGATGGATTCCCTGGACGCTGGTACTGGTTATTTCGCTCTTCGGCCTCAACTGGAAAGGCATCCGCCTGCTGCCGGCCGGTGACTCGCTGAAGCAGCGCCTTGCCAAGGCTTGGAGTGCTTTCCGTAACCAGTCGCCTCTGCAACTGTTCACATGGGTGGTGATTCTGTTCATCTTTATCTTCTACTGCATCCCCAAGAGCAAACGCAGTGTATACCTGCTGCCTATCTACCCGTTCATGGCTCTGCTCATTGCCCAGTACCTGCTGGCGCTGACAAGCCGCTGGGCCAAGGCGTTCAAAATATCAGCCTACATTTTTGCTTCGCTGTGCTTCCTGCTGACAGTGGTCTTTGCTGCTGTCCGTCTGGGACTGATCCCCGACAGCGTGTGGGGAAACGGCCGTCATGCAGCCGAAAACATAGGCTTCATGCACGCACTCAAAAACGTCTCACTGCCCGTAGTGAAGTGGCTTATCGTTGCCCTGCCTGTTGTGGCCGGCATCTGCACCTTGCGTGCATTGGCAAAAAAAGCTGACGGGCGCTCGCTGCTCTACGCCACTGCAGGCTGTATGCTATGCCTGTTCGTATCGCTTGACGGTGTTTACCAACCTGTGGTGCTGGCCGAGAAGTCGGACAAGAAACTGGCCGAATGTTTCAACCAGTATGTACCCCAAGGCTACATCTACTCGTACACCGACCGCATGATACGTTTCTACGGCGCCAACTACTACCTGAACGACCGTATGCGCAACTTCACCCTGGAAAATCCCGAAGGCGAAGGCTATGTGGCCGTGTCGGTCAAAGACCAGGAATCCTTCCTGAACTACTGCAACGGTACGTACCAGGTAGAAGAAGTATACCATACGCCCTACCGCAGTTGCGACCTTCGGGCCGAAATACTGATTTACAAGTTTTCGAAACAATAACATTTATACAGTGATTTATGATGTCTCCCGAACTGTTGATTGACAAATATTATCCTGAACCGAACGAACTGAAACATATCTTACTGACTCACAGCCATTCGGTAGCCGACAAAGCCTTGCAAATGGCCGAGAAGCATCCGGAACTGAAGCTGGACAAAGAATTCATCTACGAAGCAGCCATGCTGCACGACATAGGTATCTTCCTGACAGACGCCGACGGCATCTACTGCTTCGGCGACAAGCCCTACATCTGCCACGGCTATCTGGGAGCCGACCTGGTACGCGCCGAAGGCTTCCCGCAGCATGCTCTGGTGTGCGAACGGCATACGGGCGCCGGCCTGTCGCTGGACAGAATCATTGCCGACAACCTGCCTGTGCCCCATCGGGAAATGGTGCCCGTCAGCCTGGAAGAACAGATTATCTGCTTTGCCGACAAGTTCTATTCGAAGACGCATTTGGACAAAGAAAAGACAGTGGAAAAGGCCCGGAAGAGCCTTGAACGCTACGGCGAAGCCGGACTGCAACGCTTCGACCGCTGGTGCGAACTCTTCTTGTAGCAATCTAAATTTCTTTAAAAAAGAGAATTATACGCATAAAATACGTACTTTTGCCCCTTCAAAGCGGAAACTAATTAGTAAATAACGTCATTGAAACCAAGAATAATCATATCGTTCGTACTGCTGTTCGTCTTGCTTTTCCTCTCGGGTGAGGCCGTGTCGCAACGACGCCGGGGAAAAATGATCCCCCCCAAGAGCCAGACAACCTCATCGCAGGCTGCAGGCGACTCGCTGACGACAGATTCTCTCAGAACAGATTCGCTGACTGCAGGCCTTTCCGGAAAAGACTCGCTGGCAGCAGACAGTGTACCCGTCGCTCCTAAGAAGGAAGGACTGGACGCGCCTGTCACCTACGAAGCTACCGACTCCATCGTATTCACCCAAAGCGGATTCGCTCATCTGTACGGCGAAGGAAAAGTGGTCTATCAGCAACCCCGCAAACCTATCGAACTGACTGCCGATGTCATCACCATGAACATGGACAGCAGCACGGTGTATGCCCACGGCGTGGAAGACTCGTTGGGAAACGTATCGGGTACGCCGGTCTTCAAAGACGGAGAAACACCCTACGAGACAAACACCATACGCTACAACTTCAAGAGCAAGAAGGGACTTATCAGTAACGTGGTGAGCCAGCAGGGCGAAGGATACGTGACCGGAAACAATGCCAAGAAAGGAACCAACGACGAACTTTACATGAAGAAAGGACGCTACACGACGTGCGACAACCACGAGCATCCGCACTTCTACATGCAGATGACCTATGCCAAGGTACGCCCCAAGAAGAACGTCGTAACCGGTCCTGCCTATCTGGTAGTAGAGGATGTACCCCTGCCGTTGGCCGTTCCGTTCTTCTTCTTCCCATTCTCAAGCAGTTATCAGTCGGGATTCCTGATGCCGACTTATATGGACGACTCTAACCGTGGTTTCGGTCTGACCGACGGAGGTTACTATTTTGCCATCAGCGACCAGATGGACCTGAAAGTACGGGGAGACATCTTCACCAAAGGTTCGTGGGCACTGAATGCAGAGTCGAACTACATCAAGCGATACAAATACTCCGGTCTGTTGCAGGCCAGCTATCAGGTGACCAAGACGGGCGACAAGGGTCTGCCGGATTATTCGGTAGCCAAGGACTTCAAGATTGTATGGTCGCACCGCCAGGATGCCAAAGCCAACCCTAACCAGACATTCTCGGCCAGTGTAAACTTCGCCACCAGTAGCTACGAGCGTACCAACATCGACAACATGTACAACTCGCAGGCCATGTCGCAGAACACCAAGACCTCCAGTATCAGCTATACACGCTACCTGTTCGACAAGAAACTGACGCTGTCGGCTACATCGAACATTGCACAGAACATGCGCGACTCGTCGATCAACGTAACTTTGCCCGACTTGAACATTTCGCTGACCACTATCTTCCCTTTCAAAAGAAAGAAAGCTGTGGGCGAAGAGAAATGGTACGAAAAGATTTCAGTACGCTACACCGGACGAATGAAGAACAGCATACAGACCAAGGACAACCTGCTCTTCAAGTCGAACCTGATCAGAGACTGGGAGAACGGTATGCAGCACGAAATTCCCATCAGCGCCACCTTTACCCTGTTCAAGTACTTCAACGTGACTCCCAGCGTGAACTACACCGAACGTTGGTACACGCGTAAAGTGATGAAAGACTGGGATCCGACAGCCGGCACCAACGGTACAGGTGCGGAAGTAAGCGATACGATATACGGCTTCAACCGCGTGTACAACTATAGCGCCAGCATGAGCGTCAACACCAAGATATACGGTATGTACAAGCCGCTCATCTTCCCGAAGAAAGCCATACAGATACGTCACGTCATCACGCCGTCCATCTCGTTCAGTGCATCGCCCGACTTCGGAGCCGAGCGTTACGGATACTGGACATCGTACATCAAGCCTAATTCGGACGGTCGTCAGGACACCGTAGTCTACTCACCCTATGCCGGACAGGCCTTCAGCCCACCCAGCCAGGGACGTTCGGGAAACATCTCCTTCAGCGTTTCGAACAACATCGAAATGAAGTTCAAGGATAAGAATGACTCCATCCGTAAGATCAGTCTGATAGACGAACTGGGTGCCAGCATCTCGTACAACACGGCTGCCAAAGTACGTCCGTGGAGTAACCTGAACCTGAACCTGCGTCTGAAACTCAGCAAGAACTATACATTCAGTATGAGCTCCACTTTCGCCACCTACGCCTATGCCTTCGACAAGAACGGTAACGTGGTGCAGAGCGACCGTACCGAATGGTCGTACGGACGATTCGGACGATTCCAAGGATATGGTACATCGTTCAGCTACACCCTGAACAACGACACGTGGAAGAAACTGAGAGCCCTGTTCACCGGCGAAAAAGCCGATGAAGGCGAAAACAAGAACGGCGAGGGACAAGGCGACAACACCACCGACGGAGATGCCAGCAACGAGGCAAACACATCCAGCCGCAACGAAAAGAAGACCGAAAAGGCCGCTGCCGACAGCGACGGCTACCAGGTGTTCAAGATGCCGTGGTCCATCAACCTCAGCACCGGTTTCAACATCAGCGAGGATACCAGCAAGCCTATCAACCGCAACACCATGCGCTACCCGTACAAGATAAGCTTGAACGCGCTGAACATCAACGGAAACATCAAGATCTCCAATAAGTGGGCCATCAACTTCAACTCGGGTTACGACTTCGAAAGCAAGGAAATCGTACAGACGGCCTTCAACATCACGCGCGACCTGCACTGCTTCAGCATGTCGGCCAGCCTCTCGCCCTTCGGACGCTGGAAGTACTACAACTTCACGATACGTGCCAACGCCAGCATCCTGCAAGACCTGAAGTGGGAGCAACGCAGCCAGACGCAGAGCAACATACAGTGGTATTAATCCCGCCAACAGGCTCCGGCGCATTCTTTCAGCCTGCCCCTTCGGCAGCACACATACGGATGAAATCGGATACACACCTATCATAAAGGCCGGTAACACGGGTTACCGGCCTCCTGATGACTTGCTGCAAACTCACTGCACACAAGTTGCAGCAACGCTGCACACTGGTTGCAGAGTCACTGCAAACGGGTTGCAGTATCACTGCAAACAAGCTTGCAGTATCGCTGCAAAGCGGTGTGCAGTAACGCTGCAAACAGGCTTGCAGTAACACTGCAACCCGCGTGCAGCAGTTCTGCAGTCAGCAGTTTCCACAAAAGATACTTGATGTTACCACACGATTTCCGCCTCGCCATGCTCGCGCAGATAGGCATTGGCCTGACTGAAGTGGTGGTTTCCGAAAAAGCCGTGATAAGCAGAAAGGGGAGAAGGATGCGCCGAAGTGAGCACAAGATGCCTGCTACGGTCGATAAAGGCACCTTTTCGCTGCGCATAAGCTCCCCACAGGATGAACACCAGATGCTCGCGCTGCTCGGCCAGCAGGCGTATGACGGCATCGGTAAAGGTTTCCCAACCGCGGTTCTGATGCGAACCCGCCTGATGCGCCCGCACAGTCAGCGTGGCATTGAGCAGCAGTACGCCCTGCTGAGCCCAGCGGGTCAGATTGCCTGTAGCAGGAATGTCGGTTCCTATGTCATCCTTGATTTCCTTGAAGATATTCACCAACGACGGCGGAAAAGGAATACCGTCGTTCACCGAAAAGCAAAGACCATGGGCCTGTCCCGGTCCGTGATAAGGATCTTGCCCGATGATAACGACCTTCACTTTATCGAAGGGGCAAAGATTGAAAGCATTGAAAATCAGCTTTCCCGGAGGATAGACAGGCCCATGGGCATATTCCTGGCGCACGAATTCGGTCAGCGTGCGGAAGTAATCTTTTTCGAACTCAGGCTGCAAACGCGCCTTCCAGCTCTCTTCTATCTGAACATTCATAATATATTTGTACGATTAGCATTTCGGCAGCTAAGATACAAATATTTTTCATCAAATCAGGTGTATGCCGCAAGCCTTGCACTCCTGACGCATGGATTCGGGCCAGATACTTGCCTGAATTTCGCCAATGTGCGCCTTCCGCAAGTAGAACATACACAGACGCGACTGCCCGATACCACCACCGATAGACAGCGGCAGTGTGTCGTCCATCAGTCGTTTGTGGAAGTAAAGTTCCAAGCGTTGTTCCTGTCCTTCTTCCTTCAGCTGTTGCAGCAGTGCCTTCTTGTCCACACGGATACCCATCGACGACAGTTCGATGCTGCGTTGCAACACGTCGTCCCACAACACCAGGTCGCCGTTCAGGCCCGGCAGGTCGTTCAGGCCCGGCGTCGTATAGTCATCGTAGTCCGGAGCACGTCCGTCGTGCTTCTTCCCGTCGCCCAGTTTGCAACCGATACCGATGATGAACACCGCTCCGTACTTCTTCGTGATGGCATGCTCGCGACACTTGGGTTCCATGTCCGGATACAGACGGCGCAATTCCTCGGCATGTATGAAGTGCAGCTTCTGCGGCAGGCAGGGCTTGATTTGCGGATACATCTCGTACACCATGTATTCCGTACGCACCATGGCAGCATAAATGCGGGTAACGATTTCTTTCAGGAAATCCACGTTGCGGTCGGCCTCGGTGATGACACGTTCCCAGTCCCACTGGTCGACGTACAGCGAGTGCAGATTGCCCAGCTCTTCGTCGGCCCGAATAGCGTTCATGTCTGTGTAGATGCCATATCCCGGCTCAATGCAATATTCGGCCAGCGTCAGGCGCTTCCACTTCGCAAGCGAATGCACCACTTCGGCCTGCGCATCGCCCAAGTCTTTTATCGGGAAGGACACAGCACGCTCCACACCATTCAGGTCGTCGTTGATACCCATTCCCTTCAGTACAAACAACGGTGCCGTGACACGGCGCAAACGCAATTCAGACGAAAGGTTCATCTGAAAGAAGTCCTTAATCTGTTTAATGCCAAGCTCCGTCTGCTTCAAATCGAGCAAGGGAGTATAGCCCTCAGGTTTTATCAAGTAACTCATGACTATTTATATCTTTCTTTAATTGTAAATTTGTCCGGCAAAGATAAAAATAATATTGATACATGCTACAATTTACACAAGAAAAACAGCAAAATGAAACACATTTAGCTGTATACATTCCAAAATAACAGCATAAGCAGACAAAAAGAACGACATAAAAAAAGAAAATTGTTAGGATTATGCAGAGATTTTTTATACTTTTGCCCTGCAAACGGCGCCGGTGATACCACCGTGTCTGCCGTCAAGGCATCAAGCACCTGTAGTTCAATGGATAGAATACTGGATTCCGGTTCCAATGATAAGGGTTCGATTCCCTTCGGGTGTACTACTTCCCCTCACATTTTCCCGTTACAAACTTATTGACATGCAAGGCTTTCAAGCCCTGCTATAGTATTGTGTCCTGCCTTCAACTACAGACCGGTACACCAACAGCCCCCACTTTACCTTACGACGAAAAGAAACAAAAAAGGCACATCGTTACCGATGCGCCTTTCTTACGTATGTTTCAGATAAACTTTCTGCGATTAAGCCTCTTCAGCTACCACTTCGAAAGGAATTTCTACAGAAACTTCCTTGTGAAGCTTAACGATAGCCTTGTAGTTGCCAACTTCTTTCACCGCATCTTTCACAACGATAATCTTGCGGTCGATGTTGTGACCCAGCTTAGCCAGCTCGTCAGCAATCTGAATGCTGCCTACAGAACCGAAGATAGTACCAGTAGAGCTTACCTTTGTAGCGATCTTCAATGATACGCCTTCCAGCTTAGCAGCCAGTTCTTCAGCATCTTTTTTGATTTTCTCCAGTTTGTGAGCACGTTGTTTCAGCTCTTCAGCCAGCATTTTCTTGGCAGCAGGAGAAGCAATGACAGCTTTACCTGTCGGAATGAGGTAGTTACGACCATAACCAGACTTAACAGTCACGATGTCGTTCTTATAACCCAAGTTGATAACGTCTTCTTTCAAAATAATTTCCATACTGTCTCCTCCTTATTATTTCATCATATCGGTTACATAAGGCAGCAATGCCAAGTGACGTGCTCTCTTAACGGCCTGAGCCACGCGACGCTGATACTTCAGTGAAGTACCTGTAATGCGACGGGGAAGGATCTTACCCTGCTCGTTCAGGAATTTCTTCAGGAACTCGGGATCTTTGTAGTCGATGTACTTGATACCGCTCTTTTTGAAACGACAGTATTTTTTCTTCTTAACGTCTACTGAGGGCGGAGTTAAATATCTGATTTCTGATTGAACTTGTTGTGCCATGATTAATCCTCCTTTTTAGTTGATTTTACACTTCTTCTTTTTGCAGCGTATTCAGCAGCATACTTGTCTTGTTTGAAAGTCAAGAAGCGGATCACACGCTCGTCACGACGGAAGTTGATTTCCAGTTTCTCAATAACAGTCGGTTCTGCATTGAACTCAATCAGCTGATAGAAACCTGTAGACTTCTTCTGAATAGGATAAGCCAGCTTTTTCAGTCCCCAGTTTTCTTCATTTACAATCTCAGCACCTTCAGCAGTAAGGATGCCTTTGAATTTCTCTACCGCTTCCTTCATCTGAACATCAGACAAAACGGGAGTTAAAATGAAAACGGTTTCGTATTGATTCATACTCGTTTAATTAAATAAATAATTTATTTGTTTTAAAAATGCGGCGCAAAGGTAGGCATTTTATTTTGAACTACAAACATTTAATGTTTTTTATGTGTCGATATAGGATTTATCGCCGAAGTGAAGTATCTTTGCCAAGTTGTTTAAACAATAATTTCATGATAGAACAATTCAATTTCGACATCCGCCTCATCTTTGCAATCTTAAACGGTAAAGTATCTGCCGCCATCAACCGCAAATTATCACGCAACTTCCGTCAGAACGGCCTGGAGATCACTCCGGAGCAATGGACTGTCCTCATCTTCCTGTGGGAAAAGGACGGCGTCACCCAGCAGGAACTATGCAATGCAACCTTCAAGGACAAGCCCAGCATGACCCGCCTGATAGACAACATGGAACGGCAGCATCTGGTAGTACGTATCTCCGACAAAAGAGACCGGCGCACCAACCTCATCCATCTGACCAAAGACGGTAAGGAACTGGAAGAACAGGCACGCATCATAGCAGGCAAAACGCTGAGAGAAGCCTTGAACGGAGTCACTGTCGAAGAACTCAGCATCGGGCAAGAAGTGCTGAAAAAGATATTTTTCAATACAAAAGACTGACCAAAAAGCTTTCTTTTCATCCCTTTACCGTTCATTCTTTATTAAAATATAGTTTTTTTGCACAAATAATTTCGCTTGTTAAAGAATTATGCTTTTCTTTGTAGCAAGAATACACAGCATATAATAATCTATTAAAAATACACACACATGAAAGGTTTATTAAAAAGTCTGGGACTGATATTAATCTTGATAGGAGTTGTCATCCTGATTGCCTGCTCCTTCACCGGCAATGTTAACAACAATGCCATATTGGGCACATCAGCAGTGCTGATTGTAATAGGTCTGGTTTCCTATATTGCCATCAATAAACGAGTTACAGATTAACATCAGAATAAAATGGTAAACAAAAAGGGCGGTTGCATAAACAACCGCCCTTTTTGTTTCTGCCCTCTTCTGGCAGACACGCCATCAAGACTCAACTTCGGGAGTAATCAGCTTATAGCCTTTACCATGAATATTGATAATCTCGATCGAGTCATCTTCCTTCAGATGCTTACGCAACTTTGTGATATACACATCCATGCTGCGTGCATTGAAATAGTTATCGTCAATCCATATTGTCTTCAAAGCAAAATCGCGCTGCAGAATCTCATTGGCATGAGCACACAACAAGCCCAGCAATTCAGATTCCTTGGTTGTCAGCTTCGTCTGTTTCTCCGGAGTAGAAAGGATCTGCTTCTGAGTATCAAACGTAAACTTACCTATCTTATAGATATTGCTTTCCTTGTTTTTCTTTCCACGCACACGACGCAGGATAGCCTCAATTCTGAAAGTCAACTCTTCCATGCTGAAAGGCTTGGTAATATAATCATCAGCACCAATCTTGAAACCTTCCAGAATATCTTCCTTCAGTGTTTTGGCAGTCAGGAAGATGATAGGAATCTCGGCATTAGCCGCACGAACTTCCTGGGCTAACGTAAAGCCATCCTTCTTAGGCATCATTACGTCAAACACACACAAATCATATTTATTCTTCAGGAAAGCCTTATAACCAGCCTCTCCATCAGGGTACAATTCAGCAGCATACCCCTTTGCCTGTAAGTATTCTCTCAAAAGCATGCCAAGATTTTCATCATCCTCGCACAGCAAAATACGCAATTTCTCGTCCATATTAATCATTTTTTAAGTAAAGGTAATGCAATAATAAATTTAGTTCCCACATTCATTTCACTCTCAGCCCTTATCGTTCCCTTATGGTCTGTGATAATTTTCTTCACATAAGCCAAACCCAGGCCAAAACCTTTCACATCGTGCAGATTACCCGTATGCACGCGATAGAACTTATCAAATATCTTCTTTAAATTCTCCTTCTTAATTCCGATACCGTTGTCCTGTACCGAAATCATCAGCTTACCCGATTCATTCCAAGTCCTTACCATCAGTTGCAAATCCACATCCGGACGTTTGTACTTCACGGCATTGTCCATCAGATTGAATATCACATTGGTCAAGTGCATTTCGTCAGCAGAAACCACCGCATCGGTTGCTTCCAATTCGGAATCAATCTTACCATTATAACGCTCTACCTTTAAAGCAAAGGTATTGATAACACTTGTTATCATTTCGTTGACATCCAAGTCCTTCATCTTCAAGACAGCCTTCTGGCGGTCAAACATAGACATCTGCAACACCTTCTCGACCTGAAAGCGCAAACGCTTCGTCTCATCATTAATCACTCCAGAGATATGCTGAAACATGGCAGGCGATTTTGCTACAGCCGGATCCTTCAACATCTGAGCCGCCAACGAAATAGTAGAAATCGGAGTCTTGAATTCATGTGTCATGTTATTGACAAAGTCATTCTTCATTTCCGTCAGCTTTTTCTGCCTGAAGACTATATATATGGTAAAGACAAAAGTTATCAGCAACACAAAAGTAAATATCATCGACGGGATCATAAAGAAACTGACCGAATCGAAAATATAACTATTCTTCCCCGGGAAATGAATCTTCACAATGCTCATGCGTGCCGGCGGATCGTTCAAGAACAATGGCTGCGCATACGAACTCTCACTGCCTTCGTCGCTATAGTCCGAACAACGGTACACTTCCCTGCCATCTCTGTCTATTACCTTGAAATGATAATCCAGATCAATGCCGTTATCAATCAAACCTGATTTCAAATATTGATCCAAGTTCTTGAAATTGACACGCTCAGCAATCGGCTTATTACTGGCGTGATAGATCATTTGCCAAACCACATCATCCATTAAGGCACGCTGATACAAATATCTGTTCTTTACAGCATCTACCAGCGAACGCGATGTCTGTGGAATGGTTTTCGTACCATGCTTGCGCGAAATCATAGCTCTGGGTAACTCCGACGGCTTATTGGTAAACGTCTTCAACTCAATCTTCGAACCATCCGGCGAAGTAATCATAAAACGTTGTGTCTGCACCATTGCTCCCTGCGAGCTCTGTTCCCACGCTTTCTTTTCAGCTTCGGAGATATCTTCACGTATCCAGCGTTCAACCTCCGCAGATTCCACATCCTTTGAAGCTGCCATCAAAGCACGCTTCACGGATTCATCAAACTGCTCGTTACGCATCTTCACCATTTCCTCAATATAGCTGATCTGCAGAAACAGCAAACTGAGAAAAGCAAGACCCATTACGGCACTCAATATCCATATCGTAGACTTTTTCATAGCGACAAAATTAACACTCCCTAATTAACATTCCTAACTCGTTAACCTGATTTAACCGGGCATTCTCGTTAATTAACCGTAAGCGTTTTTTTAAGTTACACTATATACACTACAACACCAAAAGTGGTCTTCTGTTTGCAAATTTAATAAAAAATTAAATATTCATATTCACATTTCCCCATATAATCGTGCCTCAAGACTAACTGAAGAAATATTTTTTCCTACTTGGGAAAATATTTTTCTCCAACTAAGAAAAAAATACTGCCTCTTACACAGATATTTTTAACATTCTCCATCGGTATCCATATAAATGTTAGAGCACGAATCATACAAAACTAGCAGATAGAACATATCTGTTAAAGTCTGTATAACTCGTGCTCTAAAGCAGTAAACGAAATCCAGCTAAGATATACTTTAATATTATCAGTTCATCCGTTACGACTAAGACAAACTAAAATTATCACAATCGGAACCCTGAACATAATAATTTCATTCAGTACATCCTACTTATTACGTAAAATGAATGCAGTCCATCAATTATTCTTCAGTTTGTTTAGCCTCAAATTCCTTAATAAGCTTATCCTGTACATCGCCCGGAACAAGTTCGTAGCTGGCAAACTTCATAATGAAAGAAGCACGTCCACCTGTCAATGAACTTAAAGCCGTAGAATATGAAGACATTTCCTTCAAAGGAACTTTCGCTACCAGTTTTTCATAACCGGCTTCGCTGCTCATACCCATAATCATGGCACGACGTCCTTGCAAGTCGCTCATTACATCACCCATCTTATCAGAAGGAACAAATACTTCTACGTCATAAATCGGTTCCAGAATCTTCGGACCCGCATTCTTAAAGGCTTCACTAAAAGCATTACGTCCGGCCAGCATGAACGAGATTTCATTGGAATCTACCGGGTGCATCTTTCCATCGTAAACGATAACACGTACGTCACGGGCATAAGAACC
The DNA here is from genome assembly GCF_030518095.1 of Bacteroides sp. ET489. Classification (NCBI taxonomy): domain Bacteria; kingdom Pseudomonadati; phylum Bacteroidota; class Bacteroidia; order Bacteroidales; family Bacteroidaceae; genus Bacteroides; species Bacteroides sp. ET489. The sequence continues at coordinate 94,249 of NZ_JAULLJ010000013.1, read as the reverse complement.
TGTCAACGGTCCCTGTTCCATACGCGACATTACACCCTTAAGGATTGCCGGCATGAAGCGGGCATCGATGGCACCACCAACCACACAGTTAACGAACACCAGTTTACCGCCCCATTCCAAAGGAATCTCTTCGGTTCCTTTCACATTCATCTTGAATTCCTGACCACCGAAACGGTAAGTATCCGGAGCAGGCATACCTTCGTAATAAGGTTCAACGATCAGATGAACTTCACCAAACTGTCCGGCACCACCCGACTGTTTCTTATGACGGTAGTCGGCACGTGCAGCCTTTGTAATAGTTTCACGGTACGGAATGCGAGGTTCTTCAAACTTCACTTGCAGTTTTTCATTATTTTCGAGACGCCACTTCAAAGTACGCAAATGGAATTCACCCTGACCGTGAACAATAGTCTGACGTAATTCTTTGGACTGGTCGATCACCCAAGTCGGATCTTCTTCATGCATACGGTTCAGAATAGCCATCATCTTTTCAGTATCCGCTTCGTTCACCGGTTTAATGGCACGTGAGTACTTGGAGTTCGGATATTTGATAAAGTTGAAACGGTTTTCAGCTCCCTTGCCATTCAGAGTATTTCCGGTATGTACATCTTTCAATTTGACAGTACAACCTATATCACCGGCCACCATCTCCTCTACCTTAATACGGTTGGCACCTGCACAAGCGTAAATCTGCGCAATACGTTCTTTCGAACCACGATCGGCATTCGAGAAATCATCACCTTCGTGCACCTTTCCACTCATTACCTTAAAATACTGCACATCACCAATGTGCGGCTCAACAGCCGTCTTAAAGAAATAAAGTGATGTCGGGCCGTTAGGATCCGGCTTCACGATTTCACCACGAGTATTATGTACCGGAGGCATTTCATCAACAAACGGAACTACATTACCCAAGAATTCCATCAGACGACGAACACCCATGTCTTTGCCTGCACATACGCAGAACACAGGGAACATGCCGCGAGAAGCCAATCCTTTACGGATACCCTCACGCATTTCGTCTTCTGTCAGCGAATCCATTTCGAAGAATTTCTCCATCAACGTTTCATCATGTTCAGCCGCAGCTTCTACCAATGCTTTATGCCATTCGGTAGCTTTTTCGATTTCTTCGGCCGGGATATCTTCGATAGTGGGAGCACCACCTTCGGGAGCCCACGAATATTTTTTCATCAGAAGTACATCAATCAACGAATTAAAGTTCGGACCAGTGGCCAAAGGATATTGTACAGGAACTACCTTCGAACCGTAAATAGACCTCAACTGCTCCAGAACCATATCATAATCGCACTTCTCGCTATCCAACTGGTTCACCAGGAAAATGACCGGTTTACCTAACTTTTCTGTATAACGGAAATGATTCTGTGTACCTACTTCCGGTCCATATTGTCCGTTCAACAATAAAATGGCCGTATCGGTTACGTTCAACGCTGTCATAGCAGCACCAACAAAATCATCACTACCCGGGCAGTCGATAATATTAAGTTTCTTTCCGTTCCACTCTACATGGAAAACGGTGGAGAACACTGAATAGCCATATTCCTGCTCCACCGGGAAGTAATCGCTGACTGTATTCTTGGCAGTAATTCTGCCACGACGTTTTATAATACCACTCTCATAGAGCAGCGCTTCCGTGAGAGTGGTTTTACCCGAGCCGTCATTGCCAAGAAGAGCAATGTTCTTAATTTCATTCGTCTGATATACTTTCATGATATATAGAATTTAAAGTGAATAAATCAGCTGCTTCCGCAAGCCATTGTCTTTTTGTGTGGCGCAAATTAGGCATTATAAAAAAGAAAAACAACGATTCGGGCAGTGTTACTAAACTATGTTTTGAAACATACCATTTTTCTTTCACCGCTTATAAAAGCCTCCCAAAGCGTCCAGAAACTAGTTATAAAGAGGATTTTGGTCTAAAATCCGTCATTCTTTGACAGATTTGTCTACCCCCATTCCACATTATTTCTGCTATCTTTGTAGCAGTGAAACTTTATTTTATTAATATCTGATACTACAATACCAAAGATGAAAAAGTTATTTTGGAGTTTGGCTCTGTTTATCGGAATTGTTTGTTCGGCTTCGCTGAAAGCCCAACCCGCAACGACGAACAATGCCATTGTACCGGGTGAAGTATGGAACGACACCGAAGGCAACCCTATCAACGCCCATGGAGGCGGAATCCTCTACCATGAAGGTACCTACTACTGGTACGGTGAGTACAAAAAAGGAAAAACCATCTTGCCCAAATGGGCCACTTGGGAATGTTATCGCACCGACGTGACCGGCGTAAGTTGTTATTCCTCGCAAGACCTGATGAACTGGAAGTTCGAAGGTATCGTCCTACCGGCCGTAAAAGACGACAGCAGCCACGACCTGCATCCCAGCAAAGTTCTGGAACGTCCGAAAGTCATCTACAACCAACGAACCGGCAAGTTCGTCATGTGGGCTCATGTAGAAAGTGCCGACTACAGCAAGGCTTGTGCCGGAGTAGCCGTCAGCGACTCGCCCACTGGTCCGTTCACCTATCTCGGCAGCTTCCGCCCCAACAATGCCATGAGTCGCGACCAGACCGTATTTGTCGACGACAACGGACGCGCCTACCAGTTCTATTCGTCCGAGAACAATGCTACCTTATATATAAGTGAACTTACCGACGACTACCTGCGCCCCAGCGGACGCTTTACCCGCAACTTCATAGGGCAGAGCCGCGAAGCACCGGCAGTATTCAAACACAACGGTAAGTACTATATGCTGTCGTCAGGCTGTACAGGATGGGATCCCAATCAGGCTGAACTGGCTGTAGCAGACTCCATCATGGGACCGTGGAAAGTAATCGGCAATCCCTGCACCGGCCCCGATGCCGATAAGACGTTCTACGCCCAAAGCACCTACGTACAACAAGTCATGGGCAAGAAGGACTGTTACATCGCCATTTTCGACCGCTGGAATAAGAAAGATCTGGAAAACTCACGATACGTATGGTTACCCATTTCGTTCGAAAACGGAAAAATCACCATCCCTTGGCGCGACCAATGGAATTTTGACTCATTTGCCCAGCAACCACGCTTCGAAGCCGGAAAAGGAACTTTCCTGCTGAACGGAAAGCCGTTCATCGTGAAAGCAGCCGAACTGCACTACCCTCGTATCCCCAAACCTTATTGGGATCAACGCATCAAGCTGTGCAAAGCTTTGGGCATGAATACCATCTGTCTGTACGTATTCTGGAATGCGCACGAATCGCAACCGGGCGTATTCAACTTTGAAGGCCAGAACGACCTGGCCGAATTCTGCCGCCTGTGCCAGCAGAACGATATGTACGTCATCCTGCGTCCCGGTCCCTACGTTTGTGCCGAATGGGAAATGGGCGGACTGCCTTGGTGGTTACTTAAAAAGAAAGATATCCGCCTGCGCGAATCCGATCCTTACTTCCTGGAACGTGTAGCCATCTTCGAAGAAGCCGTAGCCAACGAAGTGAAAGACCTGACCATCGCCAATGGTGGCCCCATCATCATGGTACAAGTCGAAAACGAATACGGTTCTTACGGAGAGAGCAAGCAATATGTATCGCAGATACGCGACATCGTACGCAAGAACTTCGGCAATGTCACCCTGTTCCAATGCGACTGGGCTTCCAACTTCACCAAGAACGGACTGCACGATCTCATTTGGACCATGAACTTCGGTACGGGTGCCAACATCGACCAGCAGTTTGCCCGCCTGAAAAAACTGCGCCCCAACAGTCCGCTGATGTGTAGTGAGTTCTGGAGCGGATGGTTCGACAAGTGGGGAGCCAACCACGAGACACGACCGGCTGCCGACATGATTGCCGGAATTGATGAAATGTTGTCCAAAGGCATTTCGTTTAGCCTTTACATGACCCACGGAGGTACCAACTGGGGACATTGGGCCGGAGCCAACTCTCCGGGCTTTGCTCCCGACGTGACATCGTACGACTATGACGCCCCCATCAGTGAATCAGGACAGACTACCCCCAAATACTGGGAACTGCGCAAGACACTGGAGAAATACATGGACGGTGAGAAACAGGCCAAAGTTCCTGCCCTCATCAAGCCCATCAGCATTCCTGCCTTCCAGTTCACTGAGATGGCACCGCTTTTCGCCAACCTGCCTACTGCCAAGAAAGACGAAAACATCCGCACGATGGAAGAGTACGACCAGGGCTTCGGCAGCATTCTGTACCGCACGACATTGCCCGAGACCAAAACTCCAGCGCTGCTCACCGTAAACGATGCGCACGACTATGCACAAATCTTCATTGACGGCAAGTACATCGGCAAGCTGGACCGCCGCAACGGCGAAAAGCAGATTACCCTGCCCGCCTGCCGCAAGGGAGCACAGCTCGACATCCTGGTAGAGGCCATGGGACGTATCAACTTCGGACGTGCCATCAAGGACTTCAAAGGCATCACGAAGAACGTAGAACTGACCATCGACATGAACGGTTATCCCTTCGTCTGCGACCTGAAGAACTGGGAAGTATTCAACATCGAAGATACGTACGAATTCTACAAAGGCATGAAGTTCGAACCCATCCGCTCGCTGAAGGACGAACAGGGACAACGCATTCCAGGCTGCTACCGCGCTACCTTCAACGTGAAGAAGCCCAGCGACACTTTCCTGAACTTCGAGACATGGGGCAAAGGATTGGTTTACGTGAACGGATATGCATTGGGACGTATCTGGGAAATCGGTCCGCAACAGACTCTCTACGTACCGGGATGCTGGTTGAAGAAAGGCGAAAACGAAATCCTGGTATTCGACATCGTAGGTCCGAAGGAGGCTAAGAGCGAAGGTCTGCGCGAGCCGCTGCTCGACCAGTTGCAGGTCAGCAAACCGCTGACTCACCGCACCGAAGGACAGAATCTGGACCTCACGGCCGAGAAGCCCGTACTCAGTGGCAGCTTCAAGCCCGGCAACGGATGGCAGGAAGTAAAATTCGACCAGCCTGTCAGCGGACGTTACATCTGTCTGGAAGCACTCAGCTCGCAAGACGGAAAAGACCTGGCCTGCATTGCCGAAATGTATGTACTCGACAAGGATGGCGAACGCCTGTCGCGTGAGCCCTGGATTGTGAAGTATGCCGACAGCGAAGACGTAGCTCACGTCAACCGTTCGGCCGACAAACTGTTCGACCTGCAGGAATCTACCTACTGGAGTACGACACCGGGCACAGCCTACCCGCACTCGGTAGTCATCGACCTTGGCGCCACCCACACCGTAAGCGGCATCCAGTACTTGCCCCGCATGGAGAGCGAAGTGCCGGGCGGCATTAAGGATTTCAAAGTTTACGTGAAGAAAGAAACATTCAAATACTGAATACTTCCCTAATAAAGACAGCGAGTCCCGCAGAACACTTCTCCGATCAGCAGCATCTTGCCGCTACGTCAGAAGTTCTGCGGGACTCTCTTTTATTCCTTTCCTTTATCCTGCCGTCGCTTGAAAATTCCCCATATCTTATCCGTTGTTAGCTCTGTTTTCTGTTTCATATTGCTTTAACCTGATCAAACTATCAGTTTATTGCGAATAAACAGACTGTTTATTTCTGATAAGCGACAGCGTGCCTGTACATTCCTCCTAGCATTCAAGCAGTAAAAAGATATAGAAACTTTATTATTACCTCCTTCCATCGCAGCAAACCATTATATATATGAAAACAGGAAAGGTGCACTCTCCATTACAGGAAAGTACACCTTTGAAAGAAAAAGATTACACGAAAGAGATAAGTCAATCTTACATCATTTGTTGCGCGTAACGGTATGCAGCACTTTGCCCGTCTTGTCAATCATGCGCAGTTCAAGCGTCTTGGGCGTGGCCGAGATGATGGAGAATCCCGGTTCGGGGCTACAGAATACTGTACCTTCGATGGGCTTCACCTTACGGCTGAGCGAACCGCTAGAGTTGGTCACATAGTCGATGTCGCTGCCATTGACACGCACATGCTGGAAGTTGTGGATGTGACCACATACATACATATCTACATGATGACGGCGCAGAATGGGGTCGACACGCTGCTGCATGTTCTGACGTTCGATTTCGTCTTTCGGCGTCTCGGCATAGATCGGATGGTGACCGACTACAATCACCCAGTCTTCTTTGGCTGCAGCCAAAACACCGTCCAGCCATTGCAACTGGTCGTCAACGTTTTGCAGACAGGCATCGGGATATTTGTCGTTCTCCTGACGATACTTGTCGATGAGCGGAGTAGTATCTATCCATACTATACGCACAGTAGTACCTTCTTCGTTGAAAGCCTTGGTGTAGTAACGGGCAGGCATCGTCCAGCGACGGCTTACGCGAGCATAGTCGAGCACAGCCTGCGTATTGCCGCGGTATTCGTGATTACCACAAATGGGGAACCAGTCGATCATCAGTTCGGGATGGCTGTAGATAAGTTCGTAATTGGTCATCCACAAAGGGTCGTTCACCGAACGTACGCCTTCGAAGTGGTGTACGTCACCGGCAGCAATCACAAATTCAGGTCCCACTTCTTCGGCCATCTCGCCCATCAGTTCGGCAATGGGTTTCTGGTCGTAGTAGCCGTTACGGCCCAGGTCGTTGGCTACATAGATGTTGAACTTATCGTCGTAAACCGAATAGTCTATCTTGTTTTGGGCAATGGCCCACTGGCCCAACAGGGCAAGAGTAAACAGCAGAAATAGTTTCTTCATTTTCATCATTTTGCTTTAAAGTTTATAATTCTGGTTAAACACATTTTTTATCGCTTTTTGTTAGTGCAAAAATAATTCCATTTTTGGGAAGAATTCTGGATAATATCAGCTTAACGAGAAAGAAAGGGAATCGTGTCAAAGCACAGACACCTCCCCCCTCTTTCTTGAACTGCAATTATTTAACAAATGAGCGATATAGAGTCATCTTTCAATCTTATCTGAATCAGAAATTGATTTTGAAACCGGCATTGACACGTACTCCATAGTATTCGGCCTGCATGGAGCGGTCGGAAGTTCCCTGATAGTAGCGCAAGGGCTGGTTCAGCAGATTGGTAGCTTCGGCATAGAAGGTAGTCTTCAGTTTCTTGCCAAAGGTGTAGCTGGCGTTCACGTCCAGGTAGTTCACCTTGTCGTAGTAGCGGTCGTAGAAGGCTTCCTCGCCTACTTCGTCGATGAAGTCGCTAGCAAAGTTATAGCTCAGACGGATGTTGAATCCTGCCTTGTCGAAGTAGAGCGAAGCGTTGGCCGTGTGCTCGGGCGAACCGGGCATGCGGAGGTCTTCGTTCTCACGGCCTTCGAAGTTGAAGTTCTTCACCTTACTGTAGGTATAGGTGTAGTTGCCGTAGAATCCGATGCACTTCAGTGCGGGAGCTATGAAGCCGAAGTCGCGCTGATAAGCCAGTTCGATGCCCAGTACGTCAGCATCGCCGGCGTTGCGGGGTTGGGTCAGAACGTCATACGTATGATTGTTGTAAGTGTAGTTGGTGATGCGCTGATCGACGATGAAGTCGTTGATCTTCTTGTAGAACAGACCTGCGCTGACCAGACCTACACTTTTGAAGTAGTACTCGGCACTGAGGTCGAAGTTGTAGGACAGGGTCGGAGTCAGATTGGGGTTACCCATCTCCAGTTCGTTGTCACTGCTCTTCACCACTACGTTCGGAATCAGGTTGGAGTATTTGGGACGTGCAATGGTGTTGGTGAACGAGGCACGCAGCTTAAGGTCGTCGTTGACGTCGTACTTCAGCAGGATGGAGGGCAGGACGTTGATGTAGCTGTCGGTGTAGTCGCCCGTGGGGTCGAGGCTTTCCTTGATGCCCTGGTCTTTATCCTTTTCGGTATAGACCCATCCGCTGTATCTCAAGTGTGTATTTTCCAGACGTACACCGGCCATCAGGTTCCAGCGTTTGCCCAGCTGCTGGTCGAAGCGGATGTATCCGGCACTGACGGTTTCGTGCGCCTTGAAGTTTCCGCCTTCTTCTTCCAGGTTTTCTTCGCCTTCGAACTTGCTGCTGTCACCGAAAGGCAGGCTGCCCAAGTATTCCTTGGTAAAGGCATCGCCCACTTTATAGCGGTCGCCGGCCATGTATCCGTCGCGATTCTGGTTCTTCAGGTTGGCCAGTGCTTCGGTCATGAATGTGCTTTCGTAGTCGCCTACGGGTTCGTAGTCGAAGAAAGTGATGTCTTTCTTCTTGTCCTTGTCAACGACTTTTGCTCCAAACTTCAGCTTGTTGGCATACTTTCCTTTGGCCATCGGCAACTCGAAGTTCAGGCTGAACTTCAGGTCTTTCTCCTTGATGTCTTCGAAGCTTTCGGTCAGTTCGTCCAACCCGTAATCGTCGGCGTTCATAATCAGATCGTCGGCATTCACAGCCGACATGTACGGACGGCGGATGTCGCTCCAGTCGGTATTCATGGCTACGCCTTCGCGGTTGAAGCCAATGTATCGTTCGTTGGGACGTTTTTCACCGGCCTGTGCATAAGAGGCTTTCCAGTCCATCTTCAGCCGACCGAAGAGGTGTTCACCACCGAGGGTGAAGTCCATGGTGCGCTGTTGCTCCAGACGGGCATTGCGGTTGTCGGGCGTACCACCCTTGGTCTGATAGATGACTTCGTATTCGTTGGGTGTGTCGTCGTCCCACTTGTAGGTGACGCGGTAGCGGTTCTCCCAGTCGTTACGGTTGTTGAAGATTCCCTTGAAGTCTATCTTGTGGTTGGCATTAATTTCCCAGTCCAAAGCCAGCGAATAACTCTGGCGTTCGCGGGTGACGTAGTACTGACGTATTTCGTATTCGTCGATGACCACATCGCCGTTGTCGTTCCGCTTGTAAGCCATCTCCACGTCGTCGCTGCCGGCAGGATTGTTCTGATAAGAAGCAGAAAGCATCAGTCCAAGCTTGTCGTTGAAGAAACGGTCGCCATAAGTAAAGCCCAGATTTAAGGCAGCCTTACCGCTCACCCAGTTGTAGCCGGTTCCGGCCGTAGCGGCAATGGTGCGTTTGTAGGGCGAGTTCTTGGTGACGAGGTTGATGCTGCCGCCGATGGCGTCGGCATCCATATCGGGAGTCACTACCTTGTTCACTTCGATGGTCTGAATCATGTCCGAAGGTATCAGGTCGAGCTGGACGTTGCGCGTGTCGCCCTCCGCCGAGGGGATGCGGTTGCCGTTGATAGTGACCGAGCTGAGGTCGGCACTCGTTCCGCGTACCTGTCCGAAGCGGGCCTCGCCCTGGTCGTACTGAACGTTGATGCCGCTGATGCGCTTCAGCGCGTCGCCGATGTTCGAGTCGGGAAACTTGCCCACCTGGTCGGCCGATACGACGTTGGTGATACCCAAACTGTTCTTCTGCGAACTCATGGCACGGCGTTGTCCGTGGAAGGCACCACCTACGACAACTTCCTGCAGTTCGACTCCTTCCTGCAGCACTACGTCCCGGTCTAAAGTCTTGCCTTCGGGAATGGTGATGTTCAGTTCTACCGGCGAATAGCCTACGTAGGTCACCTTGACAGTATAAGTTCCCGGGTCAAGGTTGGAGAATGTGTAGAATCCGTTGACGTCGCTCGTCACACCTGTGTGCAGTTTCTCAATATAGACAGAAGCACCCGGAAGAATTTGTTTGGACGCATCGACGATACGGCCGCGAATGGTCCCTTGTTTCGTTTCATTTGCTTTTCCGTCAGCCCAACTCACGTTGCTGACGCCCATAAACATAAATAAAAATAAGCACGCTTTTACAATCTGTTTCATACTTGTTTTCGCTGTTAATATTTTGCCGCAAAAGTACGGGGGTAGCGTTACGTGTATCTTGCGAAACATTGAAGAATGGGTAACAAAATTGTGACAAACATGTTACATGCACTGGAAAAGAAGAAGGGCCGGCACTACTCCCTTCCCCCCTCAAAAACCCTGTCAGAAGGGGCTTGTGAGAGGCACTTGTATGGCTCGCGAGAGACACTTGTACGGCTCGTGAGAGACACTTGCACGGCTCGCGAGCAACACTTGCACGGCTCGCGAGCAACACTTGTGTCGAACAAAGGGAGAAAAAAGGGCATAAAAAAAGGCCGTCTCAACCCCTCGCGGGAGAGACAGCCCTGCCTTAGTTAAAAATACCTATTAAAAACGATTACTTAAAACTAACAGTCTTTTTCCTTATCACTAATTCCTATATGAAATACAATCTTAACTATACAGTATTAATGTCTTTAGACTATGCAAATATACATATACTATTCATTCGAAAGTAGCATAAATCGGTCAGATTATGGCAAAAATCATTCAAAATTGCAAATTCCAACGATCTTTCCACTCAATTACAGGCATTCCGGCCTCGTTGAAGCGAATCGGCAACCAGATGTAAGCAGAATACATCAGACTCTTCGGTTTCCATACATCGGCCATGAAAATATACTGTCCTTCGCCTACCGGCAACACGAAAGTACTCTGTCCGCCGAAGGTTTTCTCTGCATCCGGACCCACCATCGGACTGGGATGCTGCGTCCACGGTCCCCAGATGGAAGTGGCCGAAAACATACGCGCCTCGTTCGGATCCCAACCCGTACAGCCCGAAGTAATCATCCAATACAGGCCATCGTGCTTGAAGATGGCAGGCGCCTCGTTGTGTCCGCCGGGGAAGATACGGATATACCGACCCGTATGTCCTTGGTAGTCGTCTGTCAATTCGGCTATCTGCAAAGTCAGGTTCTCCTCGGACGAATAGATGTGATACGCCTTTCCGTCGTCATCGACAAAAAGAGTCATGTCGCGCGACATTTGTCCGCCAGCCAGGTCGCGCTTCACAAACAGTCCTTTGTTCACGGCCTCGCGCCAGCGGGGTGTCCACCATTCTTTATATTCGTCCATGTTCCATTCCGTCGCACGTTCTTCGTCTGTCATGTTTTCCGGATAGATGCCGGGATTCACACGGCCGGAACCGACGTAGCGATATGGTCCCGCAGGCGTATCGCTGACAGCCAGTGCGGCACGGGCAGCCTCGTAACCTTTTCCTTTCAGTTCAAGGTGGAACCACATGACAAACTTCTTCGTACGCGCATTGTATATCACCTTGGGACGCTCCATGATGCAACCCACCTCGATGTCGTCGCCTGCCTTGTCGGAAACAGCAAGAGCTACGCCTTCGTACTTCCAGTGACACAAATCATCGGACGAATAGCAGTTCACGCCCACTTTGGTCGAGAATCCTTCGTCCGGCCGGTGTTCGCCAAACCAATAATATTTTCCCTCGTAATAGAGAACCCCGCCGCCATGAGCGTTAATATAGGTTCCGTCCACATCGTTCCAAACTCCGGCAGGCACAATGGTGCCGCCTGCTGCGTCGGCTTTGCCGTTTTTTGTGTGAGCGCAGCTGCCCAGCAGGCAGGCCAGCAACATCCATACGGATAACAGATACTTCTTCATAAGCACTTCAGTCTTTGTCATTCAGTTTCTTTATGTTTTTCAATAACCATGGACAAAGTTAGCTGTAAATGCCTTATTTCGAGGTATAGGATTGTGTCATAAATACGAAGAAATGTTTCAAAGTTCGTCCCACGCAGGCGGATTTACCTTGAGCAGGTTCCTTACAAAGAAATCGTAACGTTTGTGCTCGCCGAAATCCTCGCCCATCGTATGTCGTGCTCCGGGAATGACAACCAGTTCAAAGTCTTTGTTCGCCTTGATCAGCGCATTCACCACCTGCATGGTCGAAGCCGGATCTACGTTGTCGTCCATCTCGCCCACTACTAGCATCAGCGGACGGGTCAACAGGTGGGCATTCTCAACGTTTGAGCCTTCCCGATACTGTTCGCCTACAGGATAGCCCAGCCACAGTTCGTTCCACCAGATTTTATCCATGCGGTTATCGTGGCAGCCACAGGCCGAGTAAGCGGCTTTATAGAACTCCGGATGGAACAGTACAGCCGTCATCGACTCCTGTCCACCGGCCGAACAGCCATAGATGCCCACGCGATCGATGTCCATATAAGGATACTTTGTGGCAGCAGCCTTTATCCAAGCTATGTGATCGGGCAGTCCGGCATCCTTCAGATTCTTGTAGCAGACGTTTTCGAAGCTGCGTGAACGGAACGAAGTACCCATACCGTCCACCATCACCACAATGAAGCCCAATTCGGCAATCGAGGTCATGTACCAGTTGTAGGGAGTAAATGTCTTGGGCACATACTGGCTGCCCGGTCCCTGATAGATGTATTCCAGTACCGGATATTTCTTATTGGGGTCGAAGTTCGTAGGTCGGATGATAATGCCCCACATGTCGGTCTTTCCGTCACGTCCCTTTGCCGTAAACACTTCTGGAGCCTTCCAGCCCTCAGCAACAAGACGGCTGATGTCGGCCTGTTCGAGCGGCATCACTACACGACCGTCGGTTGCACTGCGCAACACAGCCACCGGCGCTTTATCTACCATCGAATACACATCAACCAGGTAGCGCATATCGTCCGAGAACCAGGCCTGATGCATTCCCTCGTCGGGTGTCAGGCAAGTCAGTCCTGTACCATCGAAACCAATGCGATAATAGCGTATCAGATAGGGATCTTCGTCGGGCTGTACACCGTTGGCCGAAAAATAAATCTGACGGTTTGCCTCGTCCACCCGCACTACCTGGCGAACATACCATTCGCCTTTCGTTATCTGGTTGACAACTTTTCCCGTTGTACGGTCGTACATGTACAGGTGATTCCAGTTGTCCCGCTCGCTTGCCCAAATAATGTGTTTGCCATCCTGCAAGTCGTAACGGTAGCGCAAGGGATAATTCACGTACTTCTCACTGGTTTCCTCAATCAGTGGACGCACTTTTCCTGTTTCGGCCGAAAGCTCCAACACGCGATACACCTGATGTCCACGCTGATTATACTCAAAAGTCACTGCCCGGCTGTCGCTGTCCCACTGTGGTCCCCACAAGTCGTACTGGCGATCGAACAGTTCGGTCGAAGGCTGTATGGCCTTCCCGGTTTCCACTTCGTAAATGCAAGGCACCTTGAAAGGCAGTTCGTCGCCGGGTTTGGCATACTCCTGCTTATGCAAACGGGGTTGTAACTGGTCCTTGGGTGACGATTCCACGTAGTATACGTAGCGTTTCTCCACAGGCCGTATCTTGCAGGCAGCCACCTTCTTGCTGTCGGGCGACCAACGAATGTAGGCTGAATAATAATTGCCCAGCGTTCCGTCTATACTAAGCTGACGTTCCTTTCCGGTGGCCTGTTCTTTTACATATATATTATGGTTCTTGATGAAAGCAGTATACTTACCATCCGGCGATACTACCGGAGCAGCCGTTTTCTCATCGTCTACCTCCATCCAGTGACGCTGTTTGCCCGGCGCAGGCACAGCCCCTTGGTCCGTCAGACGATTCTTCCGCACAGCATACATCCACTTGTGTCCGGCAAAAGCAAACCGGAGCGTATCCAGTCCACTGCTTACCGAAAGCCGTTCCAGCGAAAGAGCAGTCGATTCGACTTTCTGCCCGGAAGAAGCAGAAAGAGCTTCGGCCAGCCGTTTGTGGTCGAATAATTCTTTCCGCGAGCTCTTATCGGCATTTACCAGAACATATATACGTCCTTCAGGCGTACGACGCACATACCAGAAACTGTGAGTCCCGTCTATCCAGCTGGGAACCACGTTGGAGTAATACACTTTGTTAGCACTATATTTCTCCCTCAACGAATAGGCACGGCGATAGTCCTCAGCCGTACCCTGTGCCAGAGCTGTGCCGCAACAGCACATCACCCCGAGCAACCATAAACTTAATCGAAATAACTTCATAGAAAGATACGTTATACATAAAAAAGAGGCACGGATGTTACGGAATGCCACAGAAGTATCAATCAACCATTCTGTGAAATGCCGTATGATCTGTGCCTCAAACTATACGTTAACAGGTGATACGATCTTATTCTGTATCAGAGTCTGCTATTAATAATCCATTTTCACACTGTTGCACACCGGAGTCAGTACAAACGAGAACTCATAGTCTGCATAAGGAACCTGATACTGCGGCAATGGCCATGCTCCCCAGCTGTTTACACAGCCCAAGCCCATCTGTGCTTTATCGATACAGAGGTTGGTCAGGTCAGCTTCTTCCACTTCGGGAGAGTGACGCTGGTCTTTACCCCAACCATCGTCAAGCGATTCGATGGTATAATGCAGTGCAGAAGCCGAGAAAGGTGCGTCGGCTACAATCTGCAAACCACGGTTGGCTGCATTCAACTGCTTCCACCAACGGATATCAGTCTTTGTTCCGTTCTCCTGCGGACGAATGTAAGAATAGAACTGTTCGTCTACCGACTGGCGGTAAATGCCCAGATCGGTGCTATGGTTACGGTCGCTGTAGTTCTCAATCGGACCACGACCATAGTATTCAACTGTCTCGAACGACTTCGGCATCTGCATCTGCATTCCGAAACGGAACATCGGAGATACTTTTGCCTGCGGATCTACTGTCATCTTCTGAGTAACTTTAACAGCTCCCTTGTTGTTGATGACATAAGTCAGGTTCAACTTAGCAGATACTTGCTTCATATCATAGTCGGCATATACCACGATCTGTCCGTCCTTGCTTTCCCATTTGAAAGAAGTCAGCTTCAGTTCCGGGTTCTTCCATACAGCATATTTATGCTGCAAACCTGCACCCATATCATTATCGGTCGGAGCACGCCAGAAGTTAGGAGTAAGTGCAGCGCCCTCGTTCATCAGTTCCAAACCTGCTACACGGTAGCGGCTCAAGTAACCGCTGTGTTTATTGAATTCCATGCGGAAGTCTTCACCGTTTACAATCAGATAATTCCAATCGTTTTCCTGAACTTGGGGAACAACGGTTTCTACATTGACGGTTTCTACATTTTTCAGTTCAAGCGCAGGAGCCTTGTAAGCATTCAACACGAGCTGGTCTTTAGCTACAGCATATCCGGCAGGCAATACACCTTCTTTTTGTTTCAGGCGATAAGTCACGTTCAAGAGCCACTCTTTGCACTCGCAAACCTTACCCAGGTCAAGCTTTATCTTGGTAGTCTGGTGAGGTGCAACGTTCAGGTTCTCGACACGTCCGCTGCGAACGGCTTTTCCGTTGGCCAATACAACCCACTCCATGTAGTAGGCAGAAAGGTCGCGGAAGAAGTTTTCGTTGTAGACATTGATTTCGCCCTGTGCAAGGTTGGCCGGTGTGGTCCAGATGTTCTGATAGTAGTAACCTACTTCATACATGTGCGGATTGGGCACACGGTCGGGGCTGATAAGTCCGTTGTCGCAGAAGTTGTTGTCGGAAGCATCGAAACGGTTGAAGTCGCCTCCGTAAGCATAGATGGATACGCCATCTTTGCCTTTCCAACGTACAGACTGATCGACAAAGTCCCAAATGAAACCACCCTGCAAGTGAGGATACTTGCGGATGAGGTCCCAATATTCCTTGAATCCGCCTTGCGAGTTACCCATAGCGTGCGCATATTCACACTGTATCAACGGCTTCGTCAGATCGTTGCGCTTAGCGTATTCTTCCATATGTCTGTAGTCGGCATACATCGGACAGTAAACATCGGTAAATTCATTACCATGTGCCTGCTCGTACTGTACGGGACGGCTGGTATCTTCCGACTTGATCCAGCGATAGGCAGCTTCGAAGTTCGGTCCGAAGCCTGCTTCGTTACCAAGTGACCAGAAGATGATACTGGGGTGATTGAAACCACGTTGCACGTTGCGTTGGTTACGTTCCATGTGAGCTTTTGCATAGTCATCACGACGTGCCAGTGTAGATTCGCCATATCCCATACCGTGAGATTCGACATTGGCCTCGGCTACTACGTAGATACCGTACTTGTCGCACAGATCGTACCACAGATTGGCATCGGGATAGTGACACGTACGTACAGCATTGATATTGAATTTCTTCATCATCTGGATGTCCTGCAACATACGCTCGGGCGATACGACATATCCGCCGTCAGGATCCATTTCATGACGGTTGGCTCCCTTGAACAGCACTGCCTGACCGTTGACCAGAATCTGTCCGTTCTTCTGTTCGATCTTACGGAAACCTACTTTTACGGGAATTACTTCGTTGCTGCCCTGAAGTGTGGCACGCAATGTATATAAATAAGGTGTCTCGGCACTCCACTTATTGGGGTTCTCAACATTGAGCACTGTGGTCGAGCTACCTTTGGCTGTTGCTGTAGCCACTTGCTTACCTGCTGCATCGAGCAGTTCCAGATTGACTGTTCCGCTACCCTTCAGGTCAAGCTTAACAGACAGAGAACCGTTCTTGTATTCAGCATCGAGGTCGGGAGTGACACGGATGTCCTGAATACGTTTCTTGTCGCGAGCGTAGAAATAACAGTCGCGACCTACACCGCTATAACGGAAGAAGTCCTGATCTTCAAGATAAGTACCGTCGCACCAGCGGAATACCTGGAAAGCAATCAGGTTTTTCTGGCCGGGCTTCAGATAAGAAGTCAGGTCGAATTCGGCTTCCAGCTTGCTGTCTTCGCTATAGCCTACGTACTTACCGTTTACCCACAAATACATGTTGGAAGTAACGGAACCGAAGTGTGCAATGATGTCCTTGCCTTTCCACGAAGCGGGAATGACAAATTCGCGACGATACGAACCTACGTGATTATTAGCAGTAGGAACTTCGGGAGGATTGTTTTTGTACTGATTGCGCCAAGCATAGCCTACATTGACGTAAATGGGGTCGCCATAACCGTTCAGTTCCCACATGGCAGGCACTCGCATGTCATCCCAGCCTTTGTCGTTAAAACCGACTTTCCAGAAGTCTGTAGGACGAGCATCGGCATCTTTCACCCAGAAGAACTTCCACAGCCCATTCATGGTCATATAGTTGGAAGACTGCTTCATGTTTTCCTTAGCTGCCGCGTCGGCCGACTCGTAAGCAAAATAGTTAGCGTGCATCGGAGCACGGTTCACTGCATTCACCTGCGGATCCTGCCATTCCTTGAAAGACTGTGCACTGCCGCTCACGGCCAAGGCGGCAAACAGTCCTGTAATGAGTTGTTTCTTCATGATATAATTTTTTATGTTTGTAGCAGCATGGAGTGTTTTTCTTTCCACGCCGCTACAAAGATAAGGGAAATGCTGTTACAAACAGGAAAAATATGTTTCAAAATAGGGGCAATTTAATTCAATTGCAAACGATAGACCCCAAAAAAGTGTTCCGGAAGCTGCAATTCGAGCGTCTGACCTTTCACTTGTACCGGACGAACGCGCGGAACAAGTGTTTCCTGTTCCAGTGTATTGACCGTCTTCAAGTCGCCGTCGTGCAGATAAGTGCAGGTACCTGAAACGAGCTGACGCTTCTTCAAACCGGTAAAGTCTATCTTCACCTCGGCAGGATGACTTGCCACATTCACCAACTTGACGATAATTTCGCCTGTCGGTTCGTCCCAAGCCGCTGTCGCGTAAAGGCTGTCCTGTCCGGTGACGGGCTTGCCGTCCATCTGCAACTTCAGCACATCGGTTCCGGTATTCATGCCGTACATCTGCTGCACGTAGTAGTTGGGGGTGCGCATCATACGCAGGTTGTCGAACCAGATAAGGTCCGGATTCCACTGCCAGGCATCCACGTGTGCAAACAACGGAGCGTAAGTGGCCAGATGAACCACGTCGGCATTGCGTTCCAGTCCGGTCATGAAGGCTGCTTCGGAAAGTGCGGCATACAGATTGTTAGCCTTGCCGCTGGCATGATCGTGTGCGGCATATTCGCCGGCAAACACTTTCGGACCCTTACGGTCGTAACTGTCGTAACGGGCTGCGTTGGCCAGGAACCAGTCGGGAGCCATGTAGTAGTGTTCATCCACCAGATCGACACCGATACGTTTCATTTCGGGCCACAGATAGTCGAACTGTTCGCCACCTGCACTGGGGCCAGAAGAACCAACAACCTTAATGTCGGGATACTTGGCACGGATGGCTTTCGTAAAGACTTCGAGCCGTTCGGGATAAACTTCGCCCCACTGCTCGTTGCCGACGGCAATCATTTTCAGGTTGAAGGGAGCAGGGTGGCCCATGTCGGCACGTACCTTACCCCAGGTGGTATTCACATCGCCGTTGGCAAACTCTATCAGGTCGAGCGCATCCTGCACGTAGGGATCAAGCTGGTCGAGGGGAACGATTTCGTTGCTCTCGTACTGGCACGAAAGGCCACAGCTCACTACCGGAAGCGGTTCGGCACCGATATCCTCGCTCAGCAAGAAATATTCGTAGAAGCCCAGACCCAGGCTTTGGAAATAGTCGGGGAAAGCTTTGTGCTTGAATGTATAGTTCCAGCGGTTCTCGTTCAGCGGACGGTTTTCGACCGGACCGACCGAGTTCTTCCACTGATAGCGCGTAGCCAGACTGTTACCCTCGATGATACATCCACCGGGGAAACGGAAGACACCCGGATTCAGGTCGTACAGTGCCTGTACCAGATCGGCACGCAAACCGTTTTCACGTTGCTTCCAAGTATTAACCGGGAAGAGGGAGATATGGTCCAAATCGACCGTACCTTTGCTCTGCGCCACAATGCGCAGGCGCGAATGAGCATCGGTAAAGGAAGACTTCAGCACGACTGTTACCTTCTGCCACTCCTGTCCCTTGATTTCGATTTCCTTCTTTACGGGGTTTTCAGCATTGGAATTGACCAGCTCGACAGACAACTTCACCGGCGTAGCATCGGGTGTGCGGGCATAGACCGAGAAGCGGTATTCCTCGCCCTGCTTCAGGCCGATGCCACGGTAGCCTTCATTATCGATGCCAGCACGCAGCAGGCGACCGTCGTTGACAATACGGATGTAGTGCGGATTGCGGTCGAAGCAAGGTTTCTCGTCTTCTATCGTTACTTGTCCGAAGGAAACCCACCCAACAAACGGTTGCGGGAACTCGAACGAACGGTTCTTCACCAGTTCGGCATACAAGCCTCCGTCGGCTCCGAAATTGATGTCCTCGAAAAAGACACCGTACATGGTAGGCTGTATCTTGGCTGTCGGTTTGGCGACATCCACCGTCATTGTGTGCTGAGCCTGTACGCCCAAAGCCAATGACAAAGCTAATAATGCAGTCAATCGTTTCATTTTCTTTATATTAAGTTTCGGTTGTTCATTCTGTAAAAGCACGTTTCACAAGGGGCGTGAGCCGTGCAAGTGTTGCTCGCGAGCCGTACAAGTGTCTCTCATGAGCCACACAAGTGTCGCTCGGGAGCCGTGCAAGTGTCCTACAAAAGGGGGACAAATGCCCCCTTTTTGCCTGTTGCGGACACATCTTTATTATTTCTTTTCCAGATTCTGGTGGATTCTGATTACCGTGAACGAATAGGCAGGCATGCTGTAAGCAAAATCACAGCCCGTCAGTTCGAAGTCGGAAGTCACGGGACGCGCCGTCTTATCCTTCGGATCGCCCGTCAGGACGGTCTTCACGGCAGTAGGAGCTGTCAGCGTCACGCCATCCAGCTTCACTTTCGAATTTACTTCGACGGGAAGCATGTTAACCAGCTTCACGATGTAGTCGCCGGTTGCATTGTCCTTCACCACCGATACGCCGACACGCTTCTTCACACCGTCCTGCCAGTTGTTCAGCTGCACAGTCGAGGTGATGTATTCGTCTCCGGCATTCTGTCCGTACATCTGTTGGGTATAGTAACCCACGGTAGGCTTCACTTCCGTATTGTTGAAGTAAATCAGGTCGGGATTCCATTGCGTATGTCCCTCTTTGGCCAGAAGAGGCGCATACGAAGTCATGGTCACCACGTCGGCGTTGCGTTCCACGCCTGTCAGGTAGAGGGCTTCGGCCAATGCAGTCTCGATGTTGTTGGGTCGTCCCGGCAAATGAGCTGCATACTCGCCCAGATATACCTTCGACTTGCTGCGGTCGTAACGGTCGTAATAGTCCTGATTGTGGATCAGCCAGCCCGGAGCCACGTAATAGTGTTCGTCCACCATCGGAATATCCAGTTTGGAAGCCAGCTTCCAGCCTTCATCATAGTCGGTACCTTCGTAGAAGGGGCCTACCGTACCAATGACAGTAATGTCGGGGTACTTGGCACGCACGGCATTGTATATCATGGTGAAGCGTTCCTCGAACACGTCGGTAATCAGGTCTTCGTTTCCAATCCCGATGTATTTCAGTCCGAAGGGTTTCGGATGTCCGGCTTCGGCACGCTTCCGTCCCCACTCCGTCTTCTTGGCATCGCCGTTGGCATATTCTATCAGGTCGAGTACGTCCTGCACGTAGGCATCCATTTCCTCCATCGGAACGCCGCCCTGCTGTCCGCTGCATCCCAGTTCGCCTTTCGAATGATGGCTGCATGTACCCGAATTCTGGCAAGGCACACCTGCGGCCAACACCGGTACCGGCTCTGCGCCAATGTCTTCGCAGAACTGGAAGTATTCGAAGTAGCCCAGTCCGCGCGTCTGATGATAGCCCCACAGATTGCGCAAAGGCTTGCGGGCTTCCAGCGGACCGATGGAGCCTTTCCAGTCGTAGATGTTGTCTACACCGTCGCCGTGTGACACACATCCGCCAGGGAAGCGGACAAAACGCGGCTTCAGGTCGGCCAATGTTTGCGCCAAATCGGCACGCAGACCGTTCTTCCGCCCTTTGAATGTGTTTTGCGGGAACAAGGAAACCATGTCCAGATGATAAGTACCTGCCGATTGAGGTTCGAGCGACAGCACACCGGCACGCACGTCAGCCGTTACTTTCAGTACGGCTTTCAGCTGCTTCCAGTCTTTCGACGAAACGTTTACAGTTGTCCGTGCTGCTTCATTGCCCTTCTCGTCTAGCAGGCGTACCACAAGCTTGCCGCCTTTACTGCCCTGTGCCACACGGGCAAAGAGAGAGAGGTCGTACTTCTCGCCCTGCTTCAGGGCAATGCCGTCGTAACCGCTGTTCTGCAAAGAAGCACCCGCCTGCTTCACGTCGAGCACGGCATAGTGGGCATTGTTCGCATGGATGGGATCATCGGTTGCAATGGCCAGGCTGGCAGCCGCATCGCCTCCCTGCACTGTCCAGGCATAGCTGTGATCCCAGCGCTGATGGGCTTTATCTTTCTCCGAGTATTCAAAGTCACGGTTCTGCACCAGTTCGGCATACAGTCCGCCATCGGCTCCGTAGTTGATGTCTTCAAAGAAGATACCGATGAGATGCTCGCTGATGGCTTTCTTCTGATCGGTCTGTACGGTAATGGTGGCCTCAACGGGCTTCAGTCCGGCAAAACGGACAGCATCCTGCTCGGTGCGTTCGTCGTAAAGCATGCCACGGAAGTTCTTGTGGTCGGCATAGCGTTGCATTTCTTCGATCAAAGCATAGGGCACGCGTTGCACGTAGCCGCTTTCTTCCCGTCCGCCGATTGTAGCCTTTGCCTCGGCAACAGGAAATGTCTCGGCCGGAACATGCTGGGCGCGTTCGGCAGGCACAAAATAACTCTGACGCTCCCACTTCAACAAGTCAGACGAAGCGGCATGTGCCACTACCTGACCGCTTTGGGTGGCCTCCCACGTGCAGTGCCATTTTCCATCGGCTTTACCCTGCACCAGACGGGGACGGAACATCTTCTTTCCACTACCCCACGGGCCGAAGTCCGACCTTACATAATTATAACCTCCAGCCACCGGTGTCCAGTACTGACGGTCGCCACTCCAGGCAAATTTCAAGCCACTTTGACCGTTGGCATCAGCATACGAAAAGAGGTATACCGAGTCGGGCACATTGGCTACTCCTGTGATTCCGGCATGCAGGGAAACGCTTCCCATAGCCAGAAGACATGAAAATAAAATCTTCTTCATTTTTCAAATGGTATCAGTTTATCAGATTATTACATGCAAATGATTCCTCCTTGCGGCGCGATGGTTACTTCGGCCACGGAACCTTTCTTCAGTTTCAGTTCTTTCTGCACCGGTGCCAGTTGTTTGTCGTCCGTGTAGAAAGAAACTGTTTTGCGGCCTTCGAACATCGGCAACGATAACTTCAGCTTCAGCGGTTCTTGTGTGGCATTGATACCAGCCACGTACCACGCATCACCATGACGGCGTGCCAACACAACGTACTTGCCCGGATAACCATCGATGAAGCGGACTTCATCCCACGTAGTAGGCACCTGCTTCATGAAGTTAATGCACAACTGTGGAGCATCTGTCAGATTGTTGGGAGCCAATGCAAAGTTCTGGATCGGGTTCTGGAACAGCACGGCAGTCGCCAGTTGGAAGACATCGGTCGTGCGACGGGTAGTGCCACCGTCGTTACCACGATTCAGACGTTTGTTGAGGAACGTACCGCCAAACTCCATGCAACCTACCGTATTGCGGATAAACGGATGCAGGCAGGCATTAAACGCCTCGTTGTCGCAGAAATGTTGGCTGAATATCAGGTTTTCGGAAGCCAACACAGCTTCGCTACCCACATAGTTGGGATACATACGCTCCCATCCGCGGGGCAAGGTGCAGCCGTGGAAGATAACCATCAGTCCGTGGTCGTCGGCATCGCTCAGCAAGTCTTCGTACAGGCGTATCGTTTCCTGTTTGTCACCGCCCCAGAAGTCTACCTTGATACCTTTCACTCCCTGGCTCTGCATCCAGCGCATCTCCTGTTTGCGAAGAATGGCGTTGTCCATTCGATTGATAGGTCCTTGTTCGATATCGTTCCAATAACCACTGGAGCTGTACCACAGGAATACATCAACTTTTTTGCTATGAGCATATTTGATCAGGTCTTCCATTCGTTCGCGACCGATATAGGTATCCCACCAGTTATCTATCAGCACGTATTCGTAGCCCATTGCTGCAGCCAGGTCGATGTAGCGGACCTGATCGTCGTAATTGATGCTGCCATCCTGCCACAGAATCCAGCTCCAGGTTCCACGCCCCATGCGATAATCGTGCTTCGTGGCGTAGCGCGGCTCCACCACATCCCAAGGAACGGTAGTCTCGACAATCGGTTTCAGACTTTCGCCCACAGTAATCGTGCGCCAGGGAGTGCTGCCGGGCAGGGAAAAAGCAGGTTCGGCAGTGCCGTTGCCATTGTTCTCCTCGGGCATAGGGAAAGCAATCTGATACATGCCATCCTTGAAGTCGCCCAGACGGGAACCGCAATAACGGCTGTCCACACCCGTCTCGCTGAGTAATACCCAGCCGTCTTCGCCCACACGGAACAGACAGGGAAATGTATAACCGTGCCCATACTGCGAGCGTACATCCATCGGTGCATCGGCTTTATACTCTTCTTCGTAACTGGGCTTGGTACGTTTCCAGCCAATCATGGCATCACTCTGCGGACAGAGGAATGTTGTGGTCTGTTCGGGGAAGCGGAATCCGGTGGCTTCGGACATGACGCGCACACTGCCCGTACCGTTCTGTCGGGGAAGCGTATAGCGGAAAGCGACATCGTTGTTGCTGACGCGGAAAGTGACCGACATCTTCTTTCCTTCAGCTGTCTCGAATGAACAGACCAACTGATTGGCCTGATAATGAATGTTTGAAGCCTTGATGCGCGACTGCTGATAAACGGTGTCGATGGCCGTTGTTGAATGTCCGGTCAGTTTCAGTTGTCCGGCAAAATCGCCCATATTGGTTTTCAGCCCCAAAGGAGAGTCGAGCAGCATCACTTTGCCGTTGTAGGTTACGGAATACGAAGCACCTTTGTCTCCCGAACAATTGACAGCAAGCTGCAACTTACCGTCGGGGCCGGCTACCGTCGCATCTTGTGCAACTACCGGCAAAGTTGCCATACACAGGAAAAGAGCCGGTATCAGTTTTAGTTTCATGGTATAAAATATTATGTTTGTTTGTGATTTGGATAATGTTTAAAAAGTGGGCACTACCGGTTGAATGGTACCGTCGTCGTTGAACTGCAGACGATCGATGCACACTTCACGGTGTACGCCCGGGGCATCTTTGAGATACCATTTATTAATACGATGATAAACGATCATCCACTCATCAGTACCGGGAATTTGCAGTACGGAATTATGGGCGGTACCGTAAATCTGCTGTTCGGGATTCTGCTTCAGCACAACGGGCTGCGCTGCGACTTCGATGGGACCCAAGGGCGACTTGGATGTGCCGTAAGCCACATGATAGTTGGGCGAACCCGTATCGTCAACCGACCACATGAAATAATACAGTCCGTTGCGATAGAACACGTAAGGAGCTTCGCGATAGGCATAGTCCTGCAACGTACCACCTTTGGGGGTCATCACGGTGAGGGTTTTCTTCTTGATGGATACCATGTCTTTGTTCAGTTCGGCTCCGGCCATGTAGCCGTTGCCCCAATACAGGTAGGTCTTACCCGAAACGGGGTCGGTAAACACGTCCACATCAATCTGCTGGCCACCACCCACGGGCGATTCGGTGATGATGGGATGACCCAGATCGACAAACGGGCCTGTGGGCGAGTCGGCCACGGCTACGCCGATCTGCTTGCCCTGACCGTTCTTGGGATTACCGCTGTAATAGAAGTAGTACTTATACTTACCCTTCACCAGTTTTTCTTCGATGCAGGGTGCCCAGGCGTTACCGTTGGCCCAGGGAACCTGTTCAGATTTCAAATCGAGAATGACGCCCTCGTACGTCCAGTGTTTGAGATCATCCGACGAATAGGCTGTGAAGTACCAGCCTCCCCAACCCGGCTGTCCGTCGGTGGTGGAGTAGATGTAGTATTTCTTCGTCTGATGCGAGTAAACGATTTCGGGATCGGCATGGAAGCCTGGCAACACGGGGTTGTTGGGAAGCTGTCCCAACTCGGCAGGTTTGCCCCACTTCTCGGTGATGCGCAACAGTTCGTCGCGAGTGATGGGGATGATGGTACCATGACGCGGATGGAAGTTCATCTTCACGTCGTTATCTATCACCTTGAAGTTTTTCAGGTCGGTCGTTTCGGTGAACTGGTAACGGCCTTTCATATAGACGTCGTACATCAGGATGTACTTGTCCTGCCCTATCAGTTTGAAGGTTCCTGCGCCTTCGACGGCATCGGTAGTCTGCTGCTTGTAGTCAGGCTCTTCGGTCCACTGTCCGGAAGTCAGCGAACGGGTAGTGGCCACTTTAATGCCGTTGCCGTGTCCCTCGGTCTTGTAGAACAGGTGGAACACGCCATCCTTATACACAATGTCGCCATCGATGCACGACTTGCGGTTCTCGGGCAAGAAGAGGACTTTGGGTTCGCCTTCCAAGTCGGTGAAATCGTCGTTGGCATAGGCATAATAGATGATGTCCGGACCGCCTGCATACTGCATGGACCAGTAGACCATGTATTTTCCGGCTTCCGGATCGAAGATGGTCTGCGGCGCCCATACGCGCTTCAGCGATTCCTGACCTTCGTACTTTTTCTGCATGTTGATGACGGTGTGAGTCCAGTTGACCAAATCGTTGGACTTAAGCAGCACCATGGCGCGGTTGGAGTCCCAGCCGTTGGCCGATACCATATCGGTCAGTACCATATAGAACGTTTTGCCGTCCTCGCCACGAAGGATGTGAGGATCGCGCACGCCGCCCGTCGAACTGATAACTTTGGAATCGAGCACCGGCTTGCCACCGTTGAGTGCCCAGTAAGAATATCCGTCCATGCTGACGGCATAGCATACGGCCTCTTCACTGATGTGATTGCCGGTGAAATAAGTGAATAAATAAGCTGCATAATCTTTTTCCTGAACTTCTTTCTGCTGGGAAAAAGCAGACAAAACTACTGAGAAAATCAGGCTGATTGCTACTGCAATGGATTTAAAAGTGCTTCTCATGGTTACGACGCTTTTGTTAAGTGGATTTTTTACATTTTTATTTGGTGTCAAAAATACACAATCAGACAGACATATGCAACTACAAATCAATCAAAATGGGGGCAGAAATGGTTCATTTGGCATAAAATTCTGTCGCAACCCATGCACAAACCTGTCAGACGAGTCAAATAGCAGTTTTTTTTTCTTCTGGCATGTCCATTGTCCTCGCCCTGACTTTCTACCAAAATCGACAAGAGACGTCACCCTTCCGCCACAGCATTTCATCCTGACACACAATCCACGACGAATCACTTTATTTTGACACCATCAAAAAGAGGAAAAGCTCTTTGTCCACCGCGCAAAAGCCCATTTCGAAACACACGAATGCAATGCCCGAGACAGACACTTGCGTGGTTCGCGAACAACACTTGTGTGGCTCGTGAGCAACACTTGTACGGCTCGCGAGCCACACTTGCACGGCTCACGAGCAACACAAGTGTAGAACAAGCGGGTAATCCACATATTCACAAAACACTGATTACCAAAAGAATAGTAAATCCATAAAAGAACTGTTTTCCGAATAAAAATGAGTCCGCAGACCACCTTCGAAAAAAGCGGCTGCGAACACCCAAGAATAAAGAAAAATTTGAGAAATCGTTATCGGTACAGCCTCACGGCTACAAACAATATTTACATCAGATAGCGCACCATCTCGCAAGCGGCCAGCAGGAATGCTCCGACTCCGAAGTTGGAGGTAGACTTGGCATCGACTACCTGGCCTGGTATGGCCTTTTCGCCAATGGGCTGCACATAACCCACACTGCCATCGGGCTGCAAAGCCACGGTAGACAAGTATTTCCAGGCTTTCATCACTACGGGTTCGTAGGTAGCCTTGTCCAGTAAGCCGTTGTTCATACCCCACAGCAAGCCGTAAGTGAAGAATGCCGTTCCGCTGGTTTCGGGGCCCGGTGCATGTTCAGGGTCGAGCATACTGCGCGTCCAGTAGCCCTTGGGTTGCTGGCAGGCAGCCACGGCCTTGGCCATGGTCTGGAAACGGTCGATATACTCCTGACGGTAGCGGTCGGTTTCGGGCAGGTCCTTCAGCACCTTGGCCAGTGCGGCAAGCACCCAGCCGTCGCCACGTGCCCAAAAGTCTTTCTTTCCGTTCAGACTCTTGTGTTTGGGATAGACGTACTTGCCGTCGCGATAGTACAGGCCTTCTTCGGCATCGTACATGATGCTGTTGGCGTATTCCCAGTATTCGTGCAGTTTTTCCAGATAAAGCGGATTGTTGGTCAGCTTATACATTTTGGTCATCACGGGCATCACCATGTACAAACCGTCGGCCCACCACCAGTAGTCATTCTTGTCGGTACTCATCTGATATTCCATCACCTCGCGGGCACGGGCTACTTTGTAATCGGCCGGTTCCACGTTGTACAGGTCGACGTAAGTCTGGAAACAGATCTGATAGTCGCCGAAGAGGACATACTCGTCGCTCTCGCCGTAGCTGTATTTCCACTTCGATTTGTCGTCGCTCTTGGCTCCCTTCCACTCGTTGTGTTTGGCCCAAGCTTCGGAATAGTTGTAGTAATCACGGTTACCGGTCAGAAAAAAGGCTTCCATGTTGCCGGTGTGATAGGCTGCGTTGTCCCAGAAAGCACGTCCGTGCTTCGGATGCGTCTCCTGCCAGTGACGGTTCACTTTGTCGATTATCTTGACCACGTTCTTCGCTTTCGGGCACTGTGCCAAGCACGGTGTTCCTCCCAGGCAGAAAGTCAGGGCCAGCAATGCAAAAATAATTTTCTTCATAATGTCTGTATGTCTTTGAGTTGTTTTATGATTTCATGTAATATGCAACAGGTCAGCGACCGACTTCCAGCACGTAGACCGGTTGCGGAGCAAATTCGACGGTACGTTCGCCGTCGCCCTGACGGGTGTGCTGTACGAAGAGGTGCAGACGACGCTGTTTCTTCCACAATTCAGTGTCGTGCGAGGGTTCCCAGGCATCTACGGCAAAGTCGGTCAGGTCGGCAAACTGCCACTTGCCGTTGGCCACATCGGCAGTATGGGCCACAGACACCTTGCTGTCCCGTTCTTCGTCGCGAAAGACGTAATATATCTCGCCGTCATCCACCACGATACGCGGACGCGCAATGGGAATCATCTTCGTACCTCCGCCCTTGAGCGAGAACGGAACAGTACGTTCGCCTACCTGACGGCTATGCCACTCCAGCCCGTCGTGCCACACAATGCGATACTGGGGCACGTCGCTGTCAGGGTCACGCCAATAGGTAGCGATGTACGGATTGCCTCCGGCATCGGCACTCATGCTGGTCTGGTTGATCAGTTCCGAATTCTGCGGAATGCGACAGGCATACTCGGCGTTGCCCAGACGGATGGGCAAGTCGTACTTTCGTCCATTGGCCTTGTACCAGGTGACGCCATTGTCGTAGGAACGGGCGTAACAGAGGTCGTGATTAGTCTCCACATGCCACGTTTCGCGCCACACCCACGACAAGTGGATGGTACCCTGCTCGTCCACGTAGAGTTGCCAGTAAGCATTACGCATGTCCTCGCCATCAATCAGCACGTCCTGCACCCGATGCCATCGCCCGGTCTTCACGTCGTAACGGTTCAGCATCAGGTTACCCCGCCCCGATGAACCGGAACGGTAGGCAAACAGCAAATCGCCACCCGACAAGAGATAAAACTCCGGATAAGTCACGTTACCTTCGTCGACACCGGTCATCGGTTCCTTCTCGCCCAGTTCGAGCGAATAAGGTTTCAGGCTGCGACAATAGTTCAGCGGATGGCCGTGATGGTCGAAAGCCACGTGCAGATAGCCCTTGCCGTCGATCATCATGCTGATGACGTTGTGGGCATCCTTTACATTTCCCTTGTACTGTGTGCGGTGCAGTGTCCAACGGTCGGAACCGAGCTTGCGTTTGCCCAACATCAGATAGCCGTCGGCATCGTAATAGGCTATGTACTGCTCGTCGCCACTGGTCACCAGCGAGTTGTTACGGAACACTGTCGTATTGACCGACGTCTGACTGTATCCCTCGCCTACTTCCACGAGCCTCGCGGCAGGCACAGCCTCCTGCGCCATTGTTCCAAGGGGCAGGCAAGCCAATGCCAGCAGCAGACATGTATTTCGAAAGTTTCTCATATCAGGAATAAAGGTTGTAAACAGAGAAACCGGAAAAATTACTCATAATAAGCATGATCCTTCGGGAAATCTTCGCCCTCCCAAGCCTTCTTGCTGGTCCAGCTTTGCGGAGCGTCGGTCCAGAAAGGATGATCGGCCGGCAATCCCAGCGGCAAGAAAGCCAATGAAGCCATGTAAAGGCTACCATTATTGGTATACCAGTCGGAGATATTGGGTTGCGAACCGTTGAAGCCGAGTGTGAGGAATCCCTTTTCGTTGAAGTTGCGGTTATCACCGAACATGCGCTTGATGACAGCCGTCATGGCAGCACGCACCTGTCCGTTCGACAGTTCCTTCGGCAACCATCCGCGCCATGCCAGCAAGGCCAGAGGCTGAAGCGTACCGGTGCGGTAAGTAATGGAACGGCCGTATACGGGGAAAGTACCTTCGGGCGAAATCAGACGTTCCAGAATAGAGCCATAGCGCTGCATACGCTTCTGGGCACGCAGGAAGTTGCAATCGGGCGCATTCCAAACCTTGTTTTTGCCACTGTTGGTGAATACTTCAAGACACTCAACGTACATGGGATGCAGCACGAAGCTGTTGTAATAGTCGAAGGCAAAGCCCGGTCCGTCACTGTAGAAACCGTCGCCTACATACCACTCTTCGACCTTGCGAAGTGAAGAGACAATGCGGTACGTATCGCTCTTGGCTCCTGCCTTACGCAAGAAGCACTCTACCGTCGATGAAAACAGTAACCAGTTGGTATAAGGCGGATCGACACGGCGTAATTGGCTGAACTCTTCGATGTAGCGTTGCTTCGTCAGGCTGTCGAGCGGCATCCACAAAGCATCGTATCCACGCAAGAAACTTTCGGCCACGTAAGCGGCATCGACCAGTGTCTGTCCTTCCTTGCGCCACAACAGGTAATCCTTACCCTGTGGATCAACAGCCTGAGCATAGCTCTTCAGTGCCCATTCGCGCAACTGCTTGCGCTGCTTACCTTCAGCCGTATCATCATCGGGCAACGAAAGCCACGGTGCCAGACCGGCCATCAGACGGCCGAAGCATTCCATGTAAGTCACCTTCTTATTGCGTCCGTCCCATGTAGGACTGAGCTCTACCAGCATATTTTCCTGCAGGCGGCCTTCACTCATGTTGCTCAGTACAGGAGCCGCCATACGGTACATCACGTCGCACCACAGTTCGCGGTCGGTCATTTCTTTTTCTTTCTTATTCTTTGCCGAAACAAGCTGAGCCGGCAACAACAAAGCTACTACCAGGAGTAGCCATAAGCTTTTTCTTGTCTTCATGATATTTTGTATAATGGTTTATTGATTACATATTATAATAAGTTATTTCTTCTGATAGACACGCACGTAGTCTATCTCGTATTTCATAGGCAGAGCAGCATCGTCTATCGGTCCGCCGTTGATGCCTCCGATGGCAAGATTCAGCAACAGATACATCGGCTTGCGGAATGGATTGCTTCCCTGGCCTATCTTACCGTTTATTGTCTCGCTCAAAGGAATCTCGTTCAGCAGTTCATCGTCCAAATAAAGCTTGATGCTTGTTTCGTCCCAATCCATACGCCACAGGTGAAACTTGTCTGCCCAGTTGGCATCACGGTCAGTAAAATGAGTAAAAGGAATCTTGGCACTGTTCCATTTGGCATGATATGGACGGTCGGTACCCCAGCAGGCATTGGCCAGAATATGTGGCACACCCTTGATGCGGTAATACTCCATCACATCAATCTCACCGCACGAAGGCCACTGTACCCCTTTTCCCAGCAACCAGATAGCCGGCCATGCCCCTCCGGCTGTAGGAATCTTGGCATACACTTCGAAGCGTCCGTAAAGGAATTCCTTCTTCCCGGCAGTCGTAACCGATGAGGACGTATATTCGATGAACTCACGTTTCTTGCGCCAGTCCTTACTGCCCGCCTCGTACAAAGGGTTCTTCCGTCCTTCCACTTTGCGGGCTTCGATCACCAGTTTTCCATCCTTGCAATAAGCATTGTCAGGCTGGTACCACTGCGCTTCCTCGTTGCGTGCAAAACCGTTCTCGTAATTCCACACCGCTTCGTCCAGTTTTCCGTCACGGTCGAACTCCTCACTCCATACCAGATTCCACTCCTGTGCAAATCCTCCTGCCCATGCTCCGCAAACGAGAAGCACCGACAAAACACCTTTTTTACAATATTGTATCAGCATATCTTTATGTTTGTTTACGTATTTATTGCAAATATACGTCATTCAGCCCTATAAAACCTGCCATAAATAAGCCAAAAAAGGGCAAGAATCAGTCAAAAGAGAAAAAATATCCCGTATTATTCAATCCCTTGACAGGAATAAATAATACGGGAATTATAGAAAATCAAGCGTTGGCCTTATTCAGCTTTCTGATATACCCGTACGTAGTCGATATGGTATTCCATAGGCAGATTTGAAAGGTCTGGCGCCCCTCCATTTCCTCCCATTGCCAAATTCAAGAAAATCTGCTGGCCTAAACCTCCGTCACCACTATTTCCTGCATCACGGAACGGATTACGCCAAGATCCTCTCCACCAATCATTCAGACCACCAGATCCATTAGAAGTATTGTTTAAATCAATCTCATTCATCAGTTCTCCATCTAAATACAATTTAATGTACTGATCATCCCAATCCATCCGCCAAACATGATATTTGCTTGCCCATTTCGAATCTTTATTCGTAAAGTCGCTCAAAGGACGATTATATGAATCCCATTTTGCACTCCAACGAGTGTCACTTCCCCAACAAGCATTAGCATGAATACTCGGAGTACCGCTTACTAAATAATATTCCAGTAAATCTATTTCACCTCCGAGCGGCCATTCCCAACACCAGCTATCATTACTAATGCCAGTTGTCCAAATAGCAGGCCAAGCTCCTCTGGTTGTAGGAATCTTAGCACGAACTTCCATAGTTCCATAACGGAAACGGAATTTAGAAACAATACTACTCGAAGTGTACTCGGCATATTCACGATTCTTCTTCCAATCACTGCTACCTTCTTCATAATTTGGATTGTCCACACGTTGACGTTTTCCAGTAATAACCAAAGCACCATCTTGGCAAACCGCATTCTGATCGGAATACCACTGCAATTCTTCATTACGTTGAAATCCTTCCTCGAAACGCCATTTCTCCAAATCGGGAGCACCAGTACCATTGAACTCATCATGCCATACCAATTTCAGATCAGTTTCCCCATATGCGTCACCTATTTCAGGAACATCCGTCACAGGAAAATATTCCGGTCCTTCCTCTTCTTCCTTCACGTAAGTCACAGTTATAAAATACATCAATGTATTTACTTTCGAATTGATCTGATAAAAAGTAGAATTTAATATTCTAACAGGCAATACATACGTTTTAGATTGCTTTAACTCTTTCTGAATGTAATCGACCAAATTTTGCGAAAATATCAAAAGGGAAGCCTCTTCTGAAAATACATTACCTGCAAATAATGTCAACTTATCGGCCGACAATTGGTAAAACTCTTCCGGTAACAGTTCCACATCAACATATTTCGCATAAAGTCCTCCCTCCAAAGATTTAGCGATTGCCGTATTTAATGAATCTGCATCTATTATTAAGTCTACAGTATTTTCTTGCCCGGCTACACGCTCCTGATAAAGAGCAGCACTTAAAGCATAGGAATAATTCTCTGAAGTTTTTTCAGGGTCATATTTAAGTTCCGGAACATTAATATTGCATTCGGCTCCGTTCCAAACCTCACGTGCCTGTACCAAATTCAGTTGATTCAGATCTATATTGCCTTTATATTCCAAATCTACATATTCTTTGTTACAGCTATAAAATCCGATAGAAAAGACAGTCATACAACAGACCGCTATCCATTTCATATTATTTTTCATAACAAACTATTTTCTTTAAATTAATCCAAAGGAACTGTTTCAGGATCATAGACTTCCACATCCACATCATAAAAAGAGAACTCCGACATATGGAAATATTTCTTATTCTGTGAAGATGTGGTCACACTGAAGCGAAAATGTTTAAACTTTTTGCCAGGAGCTACAAAATCTGAGGAATAATCAGTTGCACTTGTAGCAGGTAATCCCACCAAAGAAGCCACTGTTTCCCACACTTCGCCATCTGCACTAATCTGCAAATCAGCAGAAGTAGGGTATCCATCCGTATTACTTGTGCTACGAGTAGTATACTTGATAGCAAAGTTTTCATGTTCTTCCCTGAAATCAATTTGGATATACTGGGGAAGGTCAACCTGCGGCTGACTCCAACGAGTATGGAAAAAAGTGTTCACATCTCCATCTATCAAGTTTTTGATAGGTCCTTCAGAAGGTTCTTGATTATCCGTACTAAGTTGATCTTCGGTAATTGTTACCTTTGTCCGGTTCTTTTCTGTCAAGGTAGCCGGTGCCGGACCTGATTTAGCCTTCATCTCTGTTACAATACCCGCCTCATGAGCTGCGTTGAAAGTCTGAAAAGAAAAAGTATAGTCACCAAAACGTGCACGAGTATCTTCTACCAACAACCCAGTTGCTCCTTTTGATACCAATTTGCAAACCTCTTTCTTCTGCAAAGGATCAGTATAACGAATCTTCATATAAGAAAAACCTTCTTCCGTTGCTGGCCATGTCAACTGAATCGAACCCGGCAAAGCCTCTGCCTTCACTTTGGAAACATCGAACGATATAGGAGCTGCCGAAGAGCCTTCCAATTCAAACACTTCTAATTTATCGTCACATCCAACTGTACAAACCAATGCACAAGCCAATGCAACCATATATTTTAAACTATATCTCATATGCTTAGTTTTTATAAAAGAATCCTACATTATTATCATAATAATTACCAGCCGGGATTTTGGGTAAGATTCGGATTTAAACGAATCTCACTATCCGGTATAGGGAACAAATACATCTTATCATCCCATACTAAAGACTTCGTAGTCTTCTTATACGAAAAGATATTGTCACCTGTCTTTGTAATCTCCATACGTGAAATACTTGTAAATCCACCTTCTTTCCAACGGCGTACATCCCAAAAGCGGTGCCCTTCAAAAGCTAGTTCTACCATACGTTCGCGTTTATAACGTTCCCAAAATTCCGCTCCACTCAATCCTTTTGGCAAAAGAGGCATATTCACATCCGAACGGGTACGAATTTTGTTTACAGCATCACGAGCAGTCAGAAAAAACTCATCTGTTACTTGTTCAGGAGAACCTATATATTGATAAAGAGCCTCGGCATAGTTCAGATAAAATTCCCCAAGTCGGAAGGTAATCCAACTGTGACGTTTTCCACCTGTACCTTCACCAGAACTGATATCAATAGTGCCATCCAAATACTTTTTCAGATAATAACCTGTAGGAGTCGCATATGAAATCGGAGCACCATTACGTCCTCCTATATAGGTTTCCAACGGAAATGGATTTGTATTAGGCCACTCATCACCATTACAAGCAATAGTCATCTTAAAACGAGGATCTCTTCCTTCATACGGATTACGTGGATCCGGTTCACCACCATTCTTCATCTCATAAGCATCAACTAAAGTTTGTGTAGGACAGTTACCAGATTGACCGTTCTCCATACCAATAGGGAAATTATAATACTCTGGAGAATTAATATCTCCTAAACGGCGAGCAAAAATCACTTCACCAGCCTTGTAATTATCAGTTCCCCAAAGGTCGGTATATTTTCCCAATGTAATGTCGTTCATTGCACAATAATCAATTACCTCCTGATTAGCCAAAGCTGCTTCTTTCCAAAGTTGTTTATCACCACTCTTGTTAAAAAGCTTACTAGCACGATAAAGTGCTGCGCGAGCCTTTAACGCCAAAGCGGTACCCCGATTTACACGTCCCGTTTCCGGATTGCTCACACCACCGGCTGCATCTTCCAGGCCATAATAGGAAACCGGCAACTCAGATGCAACAGCATCACATTCAGAAATAATAAAATCAAAAACTTCGTCAGCTGAAGTACGTCCCAAAGAATTGGCCTCTTCTTCTGTCAATACTTCAGTGGTGAAAGGGACATCACCATAAGCACGAACAAGCAAGAAATAATAGTAAGCCCGCAACAAACGCACTTCATACTG
Source organism: Bacteroides sp. ET489 (assembly GCF_030518095.1). Lineage (NCBI taxonomy): Bacteria > Pseudomonadati > Bacteroidota > Bacteroidia > Bacteroidales > Bacteroidaceae > Bacteroides > Bacteroides sp. ET489. Next base: position 59,286 of record NZ_JAULLJ010000013.1, on the reverse strand, counting down.
ATAACGATTGAAACGTTTCATCTGCTCTTGATAATCTTGCGTAAAACGCAAATCATAAAAATCCAGATTCTTAGTTTCTTTCAGGAAATAGTTACATGCACGGATAGGCGTATAATAACCAAAATAAGAAGTTGTATAAAGTGCTGTCCAGTTTCCGTTCGTAAAATCAAGCACCGAAGAATATGTCAATGCCATTTCTGCCTCGTCACAAGCTGAAGCCAACGAGGTGAGACTGGGCATATCCGAATCCAGCCAAGAATAGATATTGTTCACAAAACCGGCTGTACGTCCGAAATCCGAAAATACATAGTCTTTGTTATAATTGGTATACTCATGATAGTCCATTTTATCGGTACATGCCGATAAACCTGCTACACAAGCGAAAACCAAACATATATTTTTCAATCTCATATATTTATTAGTTTATTGGTTCAATATTTATAAGCCATTATTAAAGTCCAAGTGACACACCAACATGGATAGAACGAGTTGCCGGATGATCGTAAGGAGACATCGCCTCAGGATCAGTTATTTCGATGTTATCTATCGAGAAAAGATCAACACCACGTACATACACCTTGGCTGTTTTCATCTTAATCTTACTTAGCCATGCCTGAGGAATCTTGTAATAAACTTCGCAATTACGCAATTTCAAGAACGAACGATCCTGCAACCATATCGAACTATTATAATTGTAGTTATTATCCACACGCTCTGTACTCAAACGCGGAAAACGAGCATTCGGAGTTTCAGGTGTCCAACGGTTCTCATAATAATAGTTTGCAATAGATGTGTTATCAATCAATGGCAAATAAAAAGCATATGAGTTCAAGGCAGCCGTATAATTACTTACACCCTGAAAATAAGCGTCAATGCCCAATCCTTTCCACTCAAAGCCTACATTGAAACCATAATATATTTCAGGACAGGTTGTATTATACCCCATCGGAATCACATCGTTCGAATTAACCACACCGTCACCATTGACATCTTTATATTTAATATCACCAGGTTTTACAGGTCCAAACTGTTGCGGAATGCTGTTGGCAATATCTGCATCATCAATAAAGAAGCCGACAGCCTGCAATCCCCAAATCTGTCCTACAGGTTTGCCCTTGGCATAAAGATAATCATAAGCTTGGGGAGTTTCCATCTGCTCTTTGATTTCACTGGTATAATAAGAGAAATTACCTCCTAAACGAATGCGGAAGTCACCAAAATTCTTATTATAATCCAAACCGATTTCTGTGCCCCAGCTATCCACAATACCACCATTCACATACGGAGCAGAAACGCCAATGATAGAAGATACCTGTCCAGCTGAACTTACCCAAATATCCGAACGCCTTTCATAAAAGCCATCAATAGTCAATGTAAGTCCTTTCAGCATAGACATATCCAAACCAAGGTTGTACTTATATGCCTTTTCTGTCGTTCCATTCAAAGAAGGCAAACGCCCTTCCTGCCAACCACCATCACTTCCCGTATGGTTGTCCTTGATAGGATAGCTGTTACCACCTACTACAGTTTCATTCCAATATCCATTAGATGGAATATTGTCTGTCTGAATGATACCAAACGAACCACGTAACTTCATAAAATCAATCACATTCTGATTTTTCATAAAACTTTCATTAGAAATGACCCATGCCAAACCAATAGTAGGCGCCAATCCCCAACGGCTATCGGGATCCAAACGGTTAGAAGCAGAAGAAGTCAACGTGAAATCTGCAAAATAGCGATTCTTATAACCATAGTGAGTATACCACGATGCGCTTTGTGTAAACAAAGTATTACCTACACCATTTTTATTGTCGTATTTATAAGTATATAACAACATAGTATAGATGTCGTGTACTCCAAAACTACGTTTCCAATCAACATTTGCTTGAAAATTAAAAGAACGATGCTGCCAATCCAGTTTTGAATAATTATTGGCATCAATAGAACCGTCATTAACACCGCCCTCAAAATTAGAGAATTCTATCGGTTCACCATTTTCCCACTTGGTAACAGTCTGCATACCATACTTGGCACGTTGTCTGTAATCCTCCCAATAAGAAGCAATGTTATCGTAACCGATGCGCAGAGTAGCTCCTAAACCTTTAGTAATTGAAGATAAATCTTGTTGTAAAGCCATATCGGCATACAAAGCACGGGTATGTCCTTTCGTATAGCCACGTCCTTGAGCCAAATATACAGGATTATAACCTTCTCCCCAAGTAGCATTACCTCCCCACAAACCACTCTCTGTTCTGATGGGGAAAGCTGCAGAAGGAACCATAAAAGTCTTGTATATCAGATTCTCTCCACTTGATGCAGGACGGCTAAACTCATTCAAAACACCCATGATATTGGCTTGCATGCGTGTGGTAGAAGTCAAATCAATATCCAGATTCGAACGGAAGTTTGCCTTCGAATATTTTTCTTGGGTTGAATATCCGGCATTTGAATTAGCATTATTGATAAAACCGCGATTATTTTGCAGGTTCATCATCGTAAAATAACGCATTTTTGAGGAACCTCCACGGAATGTCAACGTAGCGATGTCAGATGTTCCCCTGTCACGAAATACTTCATCTGCCCAATTGACATTTGGATAAAGATAAGGATATTTTCCACTCTGAAAAGCATTCAGTTCATTTTGGGAATAGCGTGCTGTTCTGCCATCATTGGCCAATGCTTCGTTAATAGCATTCGCATAGGTATAAGAGTCAGCCATCTCAGGAATATCAGTCTGAGAATTGAATGCATGGTCATAAGAGAAATTTATCTCACGCGTCCTGTATTTACCACGTTTAGTTACAATATTAATCACACCATTCACGCCCCTATAACCATAAAGAGCCACAGCAGCCGCATCACGCAACACGGTTACAGACTCTACTTCCTCTGGAGTAATATAATTCAAGGCGTTCCAATTGTTATCCCGTTCCAGTCCATCTACGACTAACAATACTCCGTTATTACCGTTCAGGGTCTTAAGTCCACGGACATACATGGAAGGAATCTGATCCCATACAGAACCGGTATTCTGCATGGTCGTCAAACCTGTAACATTTCCATACAACGAATTACCGATATTAAAGGAAGAACGATTGTCAATCTGATCGGCATAAACAGTTGATGCCGCTCCGGTAGATTCGGCATTTGTTTGCTTCAAACCGAAACCGTAATTCACAGCTTCAGTAGAGAAATCCATGACGATGGTTATTACCTTATTATCGTTCTTGCCCACCGGAACCACTTTGGTTGCATCATTCCAAGTCTGTATTTTCAAGGTACTTCCTTGCTCGGCAGCTATCTCAAACAATCCGTTCCGATCTGTGGCGACCTGTACCAACGGGTTGGCTTCAACAAACACCAACGCACCTTCTACCGGATTGCCCTGCTTGTCTACAATTTTACCGGTCACATTGTTTCCTTGTGCAAAGCCTTTCATGGCAACACAAGACAACATGGCCAAAGCTAATATCTTGTATTTTTTCATATCTTTATTTCTTCATTAATTGTATATTTCTACACAAACATTAATTCCACCCCGGGTTTTGAGTCAATCCATACTCTTTATTCACCTCGGATGGCGGGAAAGCAGACAAATACCATTTTGTACTGAAGTTTGTCCACCAAGAGCGTGCTATATTTCCCAAAGTAAATATCTCATAACGGAATTGAGCCGGTTTTTCAGGGAACTCATCCCTATTTCCATCGGTTCCGCTCCAAGGTTTATCACCACCACCATCGTTACGATAAATACGTAAACCATGCAACGGCTGTTTAAACAAGTCTGCACGTTTGTAGCGGATCAGGTCAAAGAAACGAACATCTTCCAAACCCAATTCACAAGCACGTTCACGAAGAATTTCTTCAAGCAAAGCTTCTTTATTGCTTGTCAGGTTCTTACCTGGATTGCAAGCATCCAGATCACCCAATCCAACACGTGCACGCACTTTGTTGACATTGGCTATAGCACCTGCAAAATCGCCCTTTGCCTGCAGACATGCTTCAGCATAAATCAGATACATCTCTGCCAACCGCAAATAAGGCCATTCCAAATAGTTACCTGCCAAACTACCTTTTCCTTCCTTGAAAAACTTGTAGCAACGGAAACCTGTAGCAGTCTCGCCAGTTTCAAGACGAGAACCATCAATGTTCTCACGTCCGCCAACCCATAATTCTGCCGCATGGTCGCCATAACGTGCGCCGTTTACCAACATTGTCTCATACAAGCGAGGGTCACGGTTAGGCTGGTCGTAATCATTATTTTCAAAGAAAGGGTGTGCACCGTCTTTCAGATAGTCTTCGGTAAAGGGTTTTCCATCGCTCATAGGGAACATCTTCATATATTCCAAAGTAGGAGTATAACCGCCGAATGTCACCCATTCACCCCAATAATACCACCAATCCCAATTGTATTTACCAATAATACGGGTAGAAATCAACAATTCTGTATTGTTTTCACGAATAAAATAAGCTTTGTTGAAAGCAGAACGATAGCCTGAAGACGTAGCCGATTGGGACTCAATCAATGAATAATATCCTTTATTTTCCAGTTCAGTGAAAAATTCATTGCAAGCTGTCCAGCAGCGGTTCCACCAATCTGCACTATATCCCCCATACCAAACTTGTTTGCTTTCGACCGCAATTTGAGGATTCTCAGTACAATAAGGTTCATTATCATTGAACAACGGACTGGCTGCAAACAACAGAATCTTACACTTCAGCCCCATAGCTGCGGCTTTGGTAAAGCGGCCTTGCCAGTTGACATCGTCGCTACCCAAATCCCAAGGAAGCACGGCGGCAGCTTCATCCAACAAGCCAACCATGTAATTCACTGTTTCCTCAGCTGTTGCACGAGGCACCTCATACGAAGCCTCGATGCCATATGTCTGTTTCACAAGTGGAAGTCCTCCCAAATGACGGAAAAGGTCGAAATAGCGTGATGCAATTATAACTTTCGCTTCGGCAGCAAGACGTGATTTCTCAGCGCCATCCATATCAGGAACACGGTCTACGTTTTCAATAAACATCCATGCAGCCCGGATTGCTTCCCAACAGTTCTCTTTTGTATAATTGAAACGAGTGTCATCGCCCGTATCTTCGTCGCTTGCCTTGTAAGCACCCGAATAATATTTACGGTTCACTCCATCCCACGAATTGTGGCTGTGCCAGCAATCGGACAGAACTTCAAACATACCTGTGTTCATCTTCCCATCCACAGCATTCCAGTTTGTTGCCAAACCATAATACAGATAGCTATACGTCTTCCACAAAAAAGCACGTGCATATTCGGCCTTAGAAAAAATAGTGTCCTGGTTCATATCACCGGTACTCGGAGCTTTCTCCAGAAAGCTATCGCCGAACTTTATCTGATCGACACACGAGGAGAACAACAACATGCCTCCTGCAAATGCCGCAATAAACCATTTAGTCAGTTTTTTCATATTATTTCTATTTACGTATGAAAGGATTAGAAACCTACTTTCAAACCTATGTTAAATACTCGCGTCAAAGGATAGTTAGGGCGGTCGCTCTGACGAGATTCCGGATCACCCCACATAAAGTTCGTGAACGTCAGCAGATTGTAACCGTTCACATAGAGACGGCAGTTGTTTACCTTTATTTTTTTCAAGAAGGGGAAATCCATGTTATAACCGATTTCCACATTCTTCAAGCGCAAGTAGCTGGCATTAACCAAATACAGGTCGCTCTGGGCATAGTTATTGTTGGCATGACTGCTCGATGCACGCGGAAACTTAGCCGTAAACGAATCGGCCGAAGAACGCCAAGTATTTTCATATTGATAGAGCAGCAAACCCTTTTGGTTGGTATCACCCAACGGACGACGGAATTCGCTTAACATACGATCCACATTCCAAGCACCGGTCCATTGCATAGAGAAGTCGAACTTGCCCCAAGCAAATCCTGCTGTCAGACCGGCTGTATATTCTGGTATATCGGTAAAACCGATATCGCGGGTAGCATCGTTACCATCCAACTTGCCGTCACCGTTCAGGTCGACGTACACTGCATCACCAGGAGCCAACGTAATACCATGGTCGGCAATGGGACGGCCAAACTCCTCCTGATAGCGGGCATCGGCAGTCTCATCGTAGAATCCCCAGAATTTATACATCAAACGAGAATTAATACGTCGGCCTGTTTCGTACAACCAAGGTTCATTCTGTTTCACCTCGTTCATATAAACAATCTTATTAGTAGCATATGACATATTGAAAGTTGCCCAGTAACGAAAATCCTCACTCAACTGGTCATTCCATTTCAACTGCAATTCGTAACCTTTGTTTTCCACCTCACCTACATTGACGGGAGGAAGCACCATACCCAAAATACCGGGCAAGTAATCGGGCATGGTCAGAATATCTTTACGGCGTTCGATAAAATAGTCTACCGAAACACTCAGGCGGTCTTTCAGAATATTGAAATCGATACCGTAGTTCTGTTTCAGCGAGGTCTCCCATTTAGACTCCGGATTGGTTTGAGAAGCTTCCCAAGCACCCGGTTTCTTATTCCCTACATTCTGGCCGAAATAATATCCGTCATACTGACCAAATCCGTATTTGCCAGGTAAATAAATGAAACGTTCCGAACCGTTCTTATCGTTACCTACCAAACCTAATGATGCACGTACTTTCAGATAGCCGACAACATCCTTCAAAGGTTCAAAGAAAGGTTCTTCGCTGATTACCCATCCTAACGAACCGGCTGGGAACAGACCATATCGGTTACCCGGAGCAAAGTTTTCAGAACCGTTGTACCCCACGTTGAACTCGGCCATATAACGAGTCTTCCAGTCGTAGGTCACACGTCCTACAAAACCAACGTAACCCGAAGGTATGTAGTTATAAACACCACCCGGATAGTATTTCTTCGACTGATTGTAAAGAGCCAGAGCCGAAACGTTGTGATCGCCAAACTTACGGTTATAATTCAAAGCCAACTCCATGTACCAGTCACGAGCCTTCCCAAAGTCTCCGTCGCTATAACTCAACTGGCTGTCCGATCCTGATTTGCGGAAAGAAATAGAACCGTCGTCAGCCACAATCGGAGTATAGCTGGCTACCGAAGCATACGATCTTTTTACATTAGAGTATGCCGAATTATAAGAACCTTTCAACTTGACAGAAAGTCCTTTTGTAATGAAATCCAGTTTTTGGTCGAGTACCAAGTCGACGTTCAACACATTGTTGGTTTTTACACGGGCACCTTTGCCATAATAAGAAGCCAAACCATCGGTCCCCGTAAACGGCAGGTAATCGCCGTTCGACTTGATATACATGCCATTCACAATACCTGCACTGGCAAAAGGAACAGCCCAATACAACTTACGGAACAACTGGTTCTGGTCTTCGTCCGACTCGGGCGTGCGTTTCACTTCCACACGACCACCGATGTTTACCGAAAGCAACGTCGTCTTTGTAATGTCAAAGTCCAGGTTGGCACGATAGTTGTAACGCTTGTAATCAAAGTTAAAGTCATCGGCTGCCTTGAACTGCTTGAACATACCGTTCTGCGAGAACATACCAGCTGAAACGAAATATCGCATCTTGTCCGTACCACCCGAAATGTTCACATTGTGCTGCGACTGGATAGAAGCTTTGTTCATACAGTAATCAATCCAGTTGATATCCGGATAAAGAATCGGATTGGTATGATCGCGGAAAGCGGCAAGCTGCTCGTCAGTAAATATCTGCGAACCACCGTCGTTAATGCTCATCATATTGTAATAATCGGCATACTGATAAGAATTGGCAAAGTCCAAATCCTTTGTACGGACATTTACACCTACCGAAGTCGAAAATGAAATCTTAGCCTTACCTTCGGCACCGCGTTTGGTCGTAATCAAGATAACACCGTTGGCACCGCGTACACCGAACACGGCTGTTGCCGAAGCATCTTTCAACACTGTCACACTTTCAATTTCATTCGGGTCAATCTGAGACATGTCACGTTCCACGCCGTCCACCTGAATCAGCGGCGTTGTAGAAGCACCATCGGCATATGTTGCAATACCACGTACATAAACCTCTGCCGCATCGGCACCCGGCTCACCGGAATATTGTACAGAAGATACACCTGTCACCTGACCGGAAAGAATATTGTTCACCGATCCGGCCGGCGTCTTCAGCAAATCGTCACCCTTCATTGAAGAAATGGCACCGGTCACAGATACTTTCTTCTGCACACCGTAGGCCACAACCTCTACTTCGCCAAGCATCTGCGAATCTTCTTCAAGCACAATGTTCAATGTAGCGCCAGCTTTCTTCAAAGTCACCACCTGATCTTTGTAACCGATAAAGCTAATCTTCAACTTACTTCCTGCAGGAACATCAAGCGTAAACTTACCATCCAAATCGGTAATCACACCCACCGTCGTACCTACAGCCATTACGTTGGCACCAATCACAGGTTCACCATTGATATCCTTCACTACACCCGTCACTCTCACCGTACCCTGCTGCACCGTCTCCGGCATAGGTCTATCCTCTGCATATCCTTTTATCGGAGCCGAGAGGAAAAGGCACAATAAAATTGCGGCTGGAAGCAATCGGCGAACGTTAGGATTTCGCCATCCTGAGAAGTTTTCTTGCTTTTCCATTAGCAATAATTTTAAGATTAAACATGTATTATTAAAAAAAATGAATTTGTTTGCGTTTCTTCACAATCGAATTCAGCTACAAAAATATTCCTACCCTATGCAAAAAACCTTCTGAAAGGGTCCAAAGAGGTTGAATTTAGTTCCATGAAACAATATTCAACAAGAAATGAAACATTATTCAACATGTAGATATATTCCTTTTTACTTAAACAATGTTACAAAACATATAAATTAAGAATTGAACGAAATGCAGTCGAAAAATGCAAGATAAATGCTCCTCCGTTTCAAAATCCAACCGGAGAAGTCCAACCGCACAGAAAGTGATTGACGGATGTTTCACCGGCTACTGCTCTGTTCGGCAGCAAGTTTCCTGGTGAAGTTTCACCGTAAATCGTTCGATATAAACACATTACGTTGAAAGATAAGCATCCGGTACACACTGTATGCGGGAAAACGGTGAAACATCCGTAAAGTCTCAGCTTTCACCGTATGCCACTGTATATCAACAATTAAAGGATAGGGGTGAAAGCGTGAAGGCTATTTCCGGAATTCTGTTCACCATCTGCGAAGGTTTCACCTGACTATAGTCTGCCTACAGTCCATCAGTGCGATTCTAAAGTATCACTTTACGAGCATCATGTAGTACATGGTGAACGTAAACACCTACGTTAGCTGGAGCGCATAACAAGTAATGCTCGAAACCTTAACAAACAATGTCACGAAAGGTAACAAGCAATGTCCGCGAGCGACACAAGCACGGCTCACGAGCAACACAAGTGTGGCTCGCGAACAACACTTGCACGGCTCGCGAGCCATGCAAGTGACGAACAAGCAAGATTATTCCTCGATTACTCCGCCTCCCTGCGTGAAGCGTTCCATATACTCGGTGGGCTGCATACCAATTTCTTTCTTGAAACTGCTACTGAAATAGCGTGGGTCGTTGTAACCCACAGCATAAGCCAAATCGGAAATTCGGATGTTTTTCTTTTCTTCCATGATGCGGCAGGCAGCCTTCATGCGGATATTACGGACAAACGATACGTAAGTCTGTCCTGTAAGCGACTTCAGCTTGCGGAAACAAGTAGACTTGCTGGTGTGCATCTCTTCCAAGAAGTCCGACTGATCGAAGTCGGCATCGGCCAGATGGCGGTTCACGCAGTCGATGGCCCGTTGCAGGAAGTCTTCGTCGATGCTTGTATAGTCCAAGTCCTTTACTTCGAACACCAATTGCTTCTTGAAGTCCATGCTGCGCCGCTCGCGTGTACGGAGCAGGTTACTGATACGGGCATGCAGCACACTCAGGCTGAAAGGCTTGGAAATAAAGGCATCGGCTCCCGATTCGTAAGCCTCTACCCGGTCTTCTTCCTTATTCTTTGCCGTAAGCAGGATGATAGGGATATGCGAAGTTTCAAAATGTCCCTTAATGTAACGACACAGTTCGATGCCGCCCATTTCGGGCATCATGACGTCAGACACAATCAGGTCTACTTCTTGGTTGGCCACTATCTTGACGGCTTCCTTACCGTTGGCAGCCGTGCAGATGTTATAATCGGTTCCTAATAGTTTTGTCATCAGTTGCAGCAAGTCCTCGCTGTCTTCCACAATCAGCAGCGTGCGGCGAACGACAGGAGGCAGCGATTCCGTTTCCTCATCGGAAGTTGTTCTGGGAACAGCCGTATCTACGCTACCGTCCTGCAACGGCGTTACCTCCCGAGGTTCTACGACTTCCGACAGCGAATCGTCTATTTCTTCTTCGGCATAAGCGTCCCGCCGCGCAGGGAAAGTAACGATAAAGGCAGTCCCCTTCCCCTCCTCGCTCTCTACCTCGATGGTACCGTGATGCAGTACTACCAAGTCGCGTACCAACGACAACCCGATGCCTGTACCAATGGTCTTGAACTTCCGGTAGTCGCCCTCATAAAAGCGTTTGAAGAGTTCCTTCTGCGCATCTTTCGAGATGCCCGGCCCGTCGTCCTTCACAGTGAGGCACACCGTATCGTCTGCCCGCCCTTCCAGCGTTACACAGACGGTTCCACCGGGACGGTTGTACTTCGAAGCGTTCGAAAAGAGGTTATAAAGAATCTTGTCCAGCTTATCTGGATCGAAATAGACCGGCATCGGCCCAGGCGGGCAGGAAAGGCTGAAGTGCATATCCCTACGCGACATCAAAGGCCGGAAGCTGTCGAGGCTCCGACGTACAAACAAAGCCAGATCGGCACGCGAGACCTTCAGCTTCAGGTTACCGCTCTCGGCCTTGCGGAACTCCAGTATCTGTTGCAACAGTCTTATCAGACGGTTAATGTTGTTGTTCATCACGCGATACTGGTCTTTGTATTCGGGCGCAACACGCTTCAGTTCGTCCACCGAAGCCGAAAGAATGGTCAACGGTGTAAGCAACTCATGAGTGATGTTGGTGAAGAACTGCAACTTGGCATGGTTCACTTCTTCGACCTTGGCCTTTTCCATTTCGCGCAGATGGAGCGCGTTGCGCAGGCGGATGCGGTTGCGTACCTGCCTATATGTGCCGTATGCAGCAGCAACTATCAACAAAACGTACAAGGTGTAAGCCCACCACGTCTCCCAAGGCGGAGGCAATATCACCACTTTCATCCGATAGGGTTCCTTGCTCCAAACACCGTTTGAATTGGAAGCTTTCAGAAGAAACGTGTAAGTACCCGGTTCCAGATTGTTATAATAGGCAAAACGTTTGGAAGCATCGGTATACTGCCAGTCATCATCGAATCCTTCGAGCTTGTAGGCATAGTTGTTCCGCTGGGGGGAAGCATAGTCAAGCGCCGAGAACTCGATACTAAAGTTGTTGTGCTGGTAGTCCAGTCTGATTTCTTCGGCAAAACTCGGCGAAAGAGGAGAGATGTCTGTGCGTTCCGCATCGGGCAACAACTTCCACGACTGGTTATAGACTTTAATGTCCGTTACCTTCACTGCCGGAGGTGGCACCTGCACTTCCAGACTGTCTGGATAGAAACTGTTATAACCCTGGTGCCCGCCGAAAAACATTTCTCCGTTACCGGCCACCGTCACGGCTCCCCGCAGGAAGATGTTATCCTGCAAGCCGTCTATCGTAGTATAAAGACGGAAAGAAGCATTATCTTTCAGATTGTCAGGAACCGTAAGTCGGACAAGCCCGGCATTCGTCCCCAACCAAAGGTTGCCTTCCTGATCGTCCCTGATGCTGGCAACAGCATCGCCCGGAAGATTCCATCGGGCATGCATCGGTAAAAAAGAATCGCTTTCCTTGTCATAATAGTTAAGTCCGCTGCCTCCCGTACCGGCCCAAAGGCGCCCGTGTGCGTCACGATGCAGACAGTCTACATAATCGTTGTTCAGTTTATGATTGCGGGAAGAATAGGCCTGCAACTTCCATTCGCCGGACGAAGCATCACAATGCAGCCTGATGACCCCATGCGTACCCGAAGCTACCCAGATGTCACCGTCGCTCCCCTCTACCACGCCTAATGTCACAACACTACGCATAGCGTCATTCTCCACCATAAGCGAATCGAAGCGGACCGCCTTTCCGTCAGCCCGGCGCATGGATACACCGTTGCGGGTAGAGAACCACAGATTGTGCTTGGAATCTTCGTAAACATGATAGACACAATGTCCGGCCAGCCAAGGCGCTTCCTGCGGAGAATAATGCTTTATGTTCCATTGTTCCAGCCCTTTTTTCTCTATTTCGTAGGCACCATCGTCGTAGGCAGCAAGCCAGATGTGCCCGTCGAGCGAGCTCTGCATAATGGACATCACTGTAGTAATATCGCGATACCCATGCGTATCCGGCAATTGGGTATAATAAACGGTTTTCCCGGTATTACGGTCCTTGACGGCCAACCCATAGGATCCCATCCCCAACCACAAGCAGTTATCACGATCGATCAGCATGCTGCGTACCGAAGTGGTTTTCATCACACGCTTCAACTCCTGCAATCCATCCCATACGAAATCGGCTTTGCGGGTATTGGCCTTGGTGATGCCGCCACCAATCATCCCCATCCACATCAGTCCCTGGCGGTCGCACAGCACCGACGTCACTTCATCGCTGGCAATGGAGTATTCGGAATCGTCCGGATAGTAATTACTGAAAACTTCACGGCCGGTATAGTCGCCTCCATGCAGAGACAGCACACTCAGCCCACGGCGGGTTCCTACCCAAAGTGATCCGGTATTGATATCTTCGGCTATGCTATAGATTATGTCGTCCGAAATGGCAGTCGGATCGGCCGGATTGCTCCGGTAAGTGACCCATGTTGTACGAGTCGGCTCGTAAACGTCTTTCAGCAACGTCAATCCGCCACGCCACGTACCCACCCAGATATTCTTATAACTGTCCTGAAACAAGACGTGCGCCGAATTCTGTTCGTTCAGGCGCGGATAAGCAAAATACTTGCCTGTAGCAGTCTCGTAGCGATAAAGACCACGATCCCAAGTCCCAATCCAGATATCCCCTCTGTCGTCTTCGAGCAACGCTTTTACCGTAGTTTTCGGCATCACATTAGCGGTTTCAGGATAACCGAAAGAACGGAAAGTATTTGCTTTTTCATCATATTCGTACAGTCCCCAGTCTGTTGCAAACAGAATGCGTCCTTTTTTCGTTACCAGAATCTGCGGAATCGTATTTCCGTTCATTTCAGGATTGTCTATCTTACGCATCTGCCCCGTACGCTTATCCAGCACGTTCAGTCCGCTATACGTACCGATCCAGAGATTGTGCTTATTGTCTTCGGCCACACAAAGAATATTGTTACTGGTCAGCAGATCGGGATTGGCGAAATTGGATTTGTAAGCTACGATGGAGTAACCATCGTACTGAAACAAACCGTTCCGCGTTGCAATCCACAGATAGCCGTCACGGTCCTGATAAATGGACTGTACTTCCTTGTTTGGCAAGGTGTTCAGAATGAAAGATAACTCAAAAGACAAAGGAGCCCTTACAGGCTCGGCTGCCCGGCACATAAAGGGAATAAGAAACCAGAAAAGAATGAGGATGAATCGGTGAAGCATTTTCTGTCTCCTTAAATTATTGTTATTCTCATGTATGGCGCAAATGTACATAAAAAAAATGAATACCTAAAACTGTCGCTCCAAAGATGCAGGAGAATAAAGTCGGAAAAATCGTTATTTTTTCCCTAACTTTGTCCCATAAATCAATAAAATACTCATCATGGCCGGCATCTACATACATATCCCGTTCTGCAAGACACGGTGCGTCTACTGCGACTTCTACTCCACCACCCAAAGCCAACTGAAGAAACGCTACATCCGAGCCCTGTGTCAGGAACTGCGCTCGCGGAAGGAGTACCTGAAAGGCGAACCGGTGCGAACCGTCTACTTTGGCGGCGGAACTCCCTCGCAACTCGACGAAGAAGACTTTGCCCTTGTATTCGAAACCCTCGAAGAAGTATACGGGCTGGGTGCCTGTGAAGAGATAACCCTCGAAGCCAACCCCGACGATCTGACTGACGACTATGTCGCCATGCTGCACAACCGGCTCCCCTTCAACCGCATCAGCATGGGCATACAGACGTTCGACGACGAAATGCTGCGTCTGCTGAACCGCCGCCACAACGCCAGCCAGGCCATTGAAGCCGTCGGACGCTGCCGGCGGGCAGGATTCGGAAACATCAGCATCGACCTCATCTACGGGCTGCCGGGCGAGACGGACCGCCGCTGGCAAGACGATCTGCAACAGGCTGTGGCTCTGGACGTGGAACACATCTCGGCCTACCACCTGACCTACGAAGAAGGTACACCGCTGTACGACATGCTGCAGGCTCACCGCGTCAGCCAGGTGGACGAGGACAGCAGCCTGCGCTTCTTCTCTGCCCTGACAGATACACTGGGCAAAGCGGGATACGTGCACTACGAAATATCCAACTTCTGCAAACCCGGCCGGCACTCGCGCCACAACACTTCCTACTGGCAAGGCATTCCCTATCTGGGCTGTGGCCCGTCGGCTCACTCGTTCGACGGCATCAGCCGCGAATGGAACGTATCGTCGCTGACGCAGTATATTGAAGGCATGGAAAGCGGCAACCGTCCGTTCGAAACGGAATACCGCGACACCGCCACCCGCTACAACGAGTGCGTCATGACCGCACTACGCACCATGTGGGGCATACCGATGGAGCAGTTACGGCAGGAATACGGCGAGAAGCTGTACCGATATTGCCTCGACATGGCCGCTCCCTACCTGACTGACGGCAAGCTGGAACTGAAAGACGGCTTTCTACGGCTGACGCGTCGGGGCATCTTCGTTTCGGACGGCATCATGAGCGACCTGATGTACGTGGACGACTGAATCCTGCTTTTTGTCGTCACCCTGGACTCCGCACACGCCACACGCATTTTCCGAACGGACAGTTGCCCGATGTTCGCAAAAACAATTACCTTTGCGTCCGAACCAACCAACCGACCATGACCGAACAGGAAGTCAGACGCTATTTGAGACAGATGAAGGAAGAAGACTCCGAACGAGCCTTCAAGGGCTTCTACGACCTGACTTACGACCGCCTGTTCCGCATAGCCTACTACTATGTCCGCGACGAAGACGCCGCTCAGGAGATAGTGCTCGACATCTTCATGCGCCTGTGGCAGATGCGCGACCGCCTGCCCGCAGTGAACAGCATCGAAGACTACTGCTTCATCCTCACCAAGAACACCTCACTCAACTATCTGGAGCGTGAAAACCGGCAAAGCCCCTTGCCTGCCGAACACCTGCCCGAACCGGCCGACACAGCCTCATCGCCCGAAGAGACGCTGATCAGCGAAGAACTTTTTGCCCGCTACGTCAAGGCACTGGACCGCCTGCCCCAGCGTTGCCGCGAAGTCTTTATCCGCATCCGCGAAGAGCGGCAAAGCTATGCACAAGTGGCCGAAGCATTGGGCATCAGCGTAAAGACAGTGGACGCACAACTGCAAAAAGCCACCACCCGCCTCAGAAAGATGCTGTTGCCCGACGAAGGCGATGAATAATACGCTAAATTAACTTTTATTACCACATCTCCAGTAGGGGATTTCCTGACAACTCACGTCTTTATAGCAAACAAGCTTACGTGGGCTTTGAGCCGTGCAAGTGTGGCTCGTGAGCCGTACAAGTGTCGAACGCGAGCCGTACAAGTGTTGCTCGCGAGCCGTGCAAGTGTGGCTCAAAGGCCCCGTAAGCAAGTGAAAAGAGATTTAATAACAAGCAGATAAACAGCTATTTAGATAAAACCAGAAGAGGAGCCCGATTGCTCCGATTCGCCTGACTATACATTTAATGTTTCTTTTACATATTTATAAACAACATGAAAACAATCTGCCAACTGACTATCGGAGCCATGTTGCTCCTGTCCGTGCTTGCCTCGTGCAGCAAAGACTCCAAGTATCCACACGATTACATCGGATTCGAAAAGCATAGCTTCGACTATGCCTTCGACCCAGGAAGGAGCAGCGAAGAACTGGATGTGAAAATCATCGCCGCCGACAAGAAAGATCAGGACCGCGAAGTAACAATCGAGGGCGTAACGCCTCCCGGCAAGAAACCCGTATTCAGCATCCCCGAAAAGAAGGTGGTGATTCGTGCCAAAAAGAAGTCGGCCAACGTACGCATCAAAATCTATCCCGAACGGATAGGCAAGCAAGGCACCCTGCGGTTGGTATGTACTCCGAAAGACAAAGAGGTGAAAAGTACGCAACTGATGATAAAGCTGAAGCCCAAAGGAAAGAAATGACAGAAGGAAAGGAAACGCCCCGACCGAAAGGGAACAGGCAGAGAAAAAACGGCTTTTTAAGATAAACGAAAAAAAAATCGCTCCGACAGTAGGGAATCCGGACGCAACCACTGTCTTTATAAGCAAAAAGAAAAAACAAGATGAAAGACCCGTTTGATAATCTGCTCGACCGTCTGGCCCGTTCCACCCGCTCGCCACGGGGAAGATATTCGGCCGACAACAGCTGGAAGATACTGGAAGACAGAATCTTCGCACACGCACACCGCCAACGCCGTTTCCGCCTCTGGCTGACGGGGGCGGCAGCCACCGTCCTGCTCTGCATAGCCGGATGGACGGCCTACGAAGCACTGCGCCCCGTGCCCATGCAGACGTTCTCTACCCTGGCCGAAGTACGCAACCTGACGCTGCCCGACGGCACGGAAGTGACGCTGAACCGGTATTCGTCGCTCACCTGCCCCAAACGCTTCGAACACGACCGGCGCGATGTACGCCTGCAGGGTGAAGCCTACTTCGAGGTAAGTAAGGATGCCCGACGCCCCTTCACCGTGGAAGCTGGCGGAATGGAAGTGCAGGTATTGGGTACTCATTTCAATGTGGAAGCCTATCCCGCCGATACCGAGGTAAGGACTACCCTGCTCGAAGGTTCCGTAGCTGTCAGCACCGACCGCGGCAAGAAACGCCTGTTACTGCAACCCAACGAAGCAGCCGTCTACAACCGCCATACCGGATTATTACGGCAGGAAGCCACTCCGACGGCCGACGACGAGATAGCCTGGAGCCGCGGACTCTTCCTCTTCCGCCAACAGACGTTGCAGGAGATCGCACGACAGCTATCCAACGCCTTCCGCACGCCCATCCGCATCGAAGACGCGCAACTGGCTACGTACCGTCTTACTGCCACCTTCGGCAGCGGTGAAAGTCTGACGGAGATACTCGACGTGTTGCAGCAGGCTGGCCATTTCGGCTACCGTGACGAAAGCGGAACCATCGTCATCAGCCCCCGACAGACAAAAGCCATCGAAAAACAATAATACATGAACATATATACAAAAACCAAACACTATGATTCAATCTAATTTCTTTCAACGCCACCACATCAGAGCCTTGCTTATGATGTGTGTGGTTCTGCTAAGCGTCCGGATGCAGGCACAAAGCTCCAATGCCCGGCTCACCATGGAAATACGCAACGCCACTTTGGAAAGTCTGGTAAAACGACTGGAAAACTCCACCGGATTCACCTTCGTCTACGGCGAGGAAGTACGGCTGAACGGCCGCATCAGCTTGCAAGTAAAGCAGCTCACCATCAGCGAACTGCTGGAACAGGCCTTCCGCGACCAGCCTGTGGAATTCTCCATCAACGGAAAGCACATCGTGCTGCGCAAGCGCGAAATGCCCAAGAAGAAGGAACGCCGCCGATTCACCATCAGCGGTTGCGTCACCGAGCAGGGGTCGGCAGAGACCCTCATCGGTGCCAACGTCACCGAAGGCCGATATGCCACCGGCACCTCGACCAACACCTTCGGCCTCTACTCGCTGACCCTCCCCGAAGGAGAGGTCAGCTTGACGTTTTCCTACCTGGGCTTCCGGCCGCAACAGAGCCGCTTTGTTCTGACACGCGATACGGTCATCAACATACAGCTGGCCGGCAACGTCGAGCTGCAGGAAGTAGTCATCACCTCACAACGCAAAGAAGCCGGCATCCAGTCTGCCAACACGGGTTCGCACGACATCCCCATCACACAGATACGCCACACGCCCTCCATCCTGGGCGAAGCCGACGTGCTGAAAACCCTGCAACTGATGCCGGGCGTACAGGCTGGTATGGAGGGATTTGCCGGCATGTATGTGCGTGGCGGTACGCCCGACCAGAACCTGGTGATGCTGGACGGCATCCCCGTCTACAACGCCGACCACCTGATGGGTGTCTTCTCGGTATTCACTCCCGAAGCCGTTAAGAATGTCAGCCTCTTCAAGAGCAGTTTTCCTGCGCGCTACGGCGGCCGTCTGTCGTCCATTGTCGATGTGCGCACCAACGACGGCGACCTGCACCAGTATCACGGTTCGCTAAGTATCGGCTCGCTGACAGACAAACTGCACCTCGAAGGCCCCATCCGCAAAGGCAAGACTTCCTTCTCGCTGAGCGGACGATTCATGCCCACCACACTGATTCCCAATGCAGTAAACACATCCGAGTCATATGGTACTCACATTTCCACCGATAAATACAACTATTACTTCTACGACCTGAATGCCAAACTGAATCACAAGTTCAACGACCGCAGCCGCCTCTTCTTAGGCTTTTACCGCGGCAAAGACCATTACCACTATTACAACGACGACAAGCCGACTGACTATTCATCCTCTCCGCAGCAATATTACACCAGCAAAGCCCGCCTGAACTGGGGTAACCTCATCGGCTATGCCCGCTGGAACTATGTATTCAGTCCCAAACTGTTTGGTAACGCCACCGTAGCGTACAACCAATACCGCATGACCCTACAAGAAGATACCGAAAACCGTAAAATACAGAACGGCAACACATTGGAACACCAAATCTATACATCAAAATTCCACTCGGGCATACGCGACTGGAGTGCTCGTATGGATTTCGACTATACGCCCTCTACAAGCCACCGCGTACGGTTCGGCTCCGAATTTATCCACCATCTGTTCAGTCCCGGTGTCTCCACCGCACACGAAGGGAACTACGGAACTTCCACCACACCGGCAGACACCACCTACCGAACCAGCATCAATCAGGCACAACGGGGTTTCGAACTCTCCCTTTATGCCGAAGACGACTGGGAACTGTCCGACCGGCTCAGCCTGAACTGGGGAGGACGCCTGACCCTCTTCCACACACAGGGTAAGAGCTATCTGTCGGCACAGCCCCGCCTCTCCCTGCGCTACGACCTGGGCAATGGTCTGGCAGCCAAAGCCTCGTATGCCCACATGGCACAATACGTACATCTGCTCTCGTCCACTCCCCTCTCTATGCCTACTGACTTGTGGGTACCCATCACCCGCAACATACGCCCCATGTACTCCAACCAATATGCTGCCGGACTCTACTACGACGGGCTGTCGGGTTGGGAATTCTCCGTAGAAGGCTACTACAAACAAATGCGCCACATTCTGGAGTATCAGGACGGCGTTTCCTTCTCCGGCAATTCCACCTATTGGGAAGAGAAAGTAGAGATGGGCGAAGGACGCTGTTACGGATTGGAAGTGATGGCACAGCGTACGGTGGGTAAAACAACCGGGTGGATTTCGTACACCCTCTCCAAAAGCGAACGCCGTTTCAAAGACGGTAGCATCAGCCAGGGACAATGGTTCCCGCACAAGTACGACCGCCGTCACAGTGTGAACCTCTGCCTGAACCACAAGTTCAGCGACCGCATCGATGTAGGTGCTTCGTGGATATTCTACACCGGAGGCTACATGACTGTACCCGAACGGCAAACCATCGTCATCAAGCCCGACGGTAGTATCGGTCAGGAAAACTACATTTCTCACCGGAACAACTATCAGCTTCCTCCCACCCACCGGCTGAACGTCGGCATCAACTTCAACAGGAAGACCAAACACGGTATGCGTACGTGGAACATCAGCATTTACAACCTTTACAATGCCATGAATCCCAACGTCGTATATACCAAACAAGAAAATATCTACGAAATTTTTGCTCCCGGAGAGATCATCACACAGGATACCAAAACCACCATCAAGAAGCTGACCATTCTGCCCTTGATTCCCTCGGTGACCTATACATACAGATTCTAACTCCTAAACATGAAAGATATGAAACATATTCCCTGCATATTGCAAATTATTCTGGTTACCTGCATCGCACTGACTGCATGTACCAACGAAATCCCTTACAACGAACAGGCTCGGGAACCTCAACTGATACTGAACGCCCAACTCACTGCCGACGCAAAAGAGAACTATGCCTACCTGCACCTCAGCGAAGGCAACCGTATCGGACGGGTGACACAAGGCAGTCTTACCTTATATATTAATGGAAAAACCGCTGAAACACCCGAAGAGATTTCGCCCGAAGAACTGTGCAGCGACCTGAAAGGGACGATAGACGACGAACAGTTCGAGCAACTGCTTCGTAATATCCACTTCAAGAAGTTCCGCATCACCTCCGAACTGCACCCGGGCGATCACATCCGCTTGGAGGCAATAGCCGAAAACGGAACTTACCATGCAAGCGCAGAAACCACCGTTCCCCGAGCCGTCGAAAGCCTGCAAGTGGATACAGCCCTGACCTATCTGCGCGAGTATGCAGGAGATGTACTTTATCGCCAGTATAAAATCACCCTGAAAGACCTGCCCGGCGAAAAAAACTACTACCGGCTGGACATCAGCCACGAACTACAGCAATTGGTGACATACTGGACCTATCGTTACGACGCAGGAGGAAATCTCGTAAAAGAACAACGCGACACCTTGCTAACCTCCGTCCCGATGCCCAAGATTATCAACCGCGAAGACATCATCCTGACCGATGGCCATCCCCACAACTACAACGACGAGGAGAATGAACTGTTTCCCACCACAAGAAACAAATACAACCTGTTTACCGACAATCGTTTTCCCGATGCATCGGCCACCTTGAAAGTCTATACGCCTACTTACCATACCGAACCGCCATACTTCCTCAACTACATCAACTACCACAACAGCCAGACCATTACCGTCAGCATCTATAGCCTTACCGAAGAACAATACCGCTACCAGAAGGCTCTGAACACACTCGATGACGAAAATTACGAAGAAGTTCTGATGGAACCCGTCAGTATCCCCACCAACGTTACGGGTGGACTGGGATTCGTCGGTGCCGATTCGCGCACACAGTTCGTCCTGCACATTCCCTGACAAGTATCAGGATGGTCTGACAAAAAGCCTAAAGAAGCAATACGGACATAGGATATTTCGGTAAAAAGGCCTACTTTTGTGCCCTCAATCTACTGAAACAAGAAATTATGTTTGTACTGATCATTATTGCACTCATGCTGGGCGGTGTAGGAACGGGCTATCTGTTGCGCCGCTGCAACACACGCCCCGTGGGCCGCATCATTACCATATTAATATGGTTGTTACTCTTCCTGCTGGGCACGGAAGTGGGGGGCAACCCGGACATCATCAACGGCCTGGGCACGTTGGGAGTAGAAGCACTGCTCATCACCCTGTTTGCCGTACTGGGCAGCAGTCTGGCAGCCTGGGGATTGTGGAACTACATCTGCCGGAAAGGAGGTAACGAAAAGTCATGAAAGGTAGTCTCATCATCATCGCCTTCTTCGTACTGGGCATTGTCTGCGGACACCAACACCTGCTGCCCGACAGCCTGAACGTAGCCGATCTCAGTTTCTACGCCCTCTGCGCACTGATGTTCTTTGTAGGTATCAGCGTGGGTTGCGACCCTAAAACCTTGCTGAGCTTCCGACAACTGAATCCACGTTTTGCCCTGCTACCGCTGATGACCATCGGCGGCACGCTGGCCGGATGCCTTGTCGTCTCACTACTGCTGCCCCACCGCAGCGCGGCTGACTGCTGTGCCATCGGTTCGGGCTTTGGATACTATTCGCTTTCCAGCATCATTATTACCGAATACAAAGGTCCTGCCATGGGCACCATTGCCCTGCTGAGCAACATTATGCGCGAAATCATTGCCCTGCTTGCCGCTCCACTGCTGGTACGCTGGTTCGGTAAACTGGCTCCCATCGCCGTAGGAGGTGCCACAACCATGGACACTACACTGCCCATCATCACCCGATACAGCGGCAAAGAGCTGGTAGTGGTATCTATATTCCATGGTTGCCTGACAGATTTTTCCGTAACCTTCCTTGTCACTTTATTCTGTTCGTTATAGGCAAACCTACTTTTGTCTTTTTGTAAGCGAAAAGCAGATATATTCCACCCATTAATGCTAAACGGCCTATAATATTACGTTCTTATTACAAAATATACGGAAAACAGTACGTTTTCACACATCAGAATTGATATAGGTCAAAAAAGAAGTGCCTTTCATACACTTTCTTTTTCATTTGTTTTTGTGTTATAAAACATGTCCATATATTTGCATCGGTAAAAAGAAAGACTAAGCGCTTAGAGTTTTTCAATAGGTATTAGAACAAGATTTTTTTAGGATAACAAAGTTTTTAGGATTAACAATTAAAAAAGTAGGTATTATGAAACGTTTTGGATTAACATTAGTGGCAGCATTCTGCTTGGCAGCTACAACTTTTGCAGCAGGCAATCAACCGACAACGGAAAAGAAGTGGGAAGGTTCCATCAATGTAAATACATTGAGCAAATACCTGAAGTTGACTCAAAGCCAGCATGAAAAAGTGGCAGACATTTGCAAATATTTCAAAAAGCAGATGACATTGGCCAACGAAGTAGCAGAAGATCAGGATGAAATGAGACGTAAAGCTGTTCAAGCCAACCTGAAACTGATGAAGGAAACTTTGGATGAAAAGCAATACGAAGAGTATGCAAAGGTTCTGAACACTACGTTGGAAAACAAAGGTATCGAAGTGAAGTAACACTTCACTCCGATAATTAAGGATGAAACTGATTTAACAATTCAAATAAAAAAGGCATCGGAGAGCAATTCTCCGGTGCCTTTTCTGATTAACGCTGCCACCATGATGGCAACGCAATCGTTCTAACCAGTCATATATTTACCTACATGTGTAGACAGAGCTACTTTCACAAGCAAAATCTGTCTTGCAGTTCTTTTTTGTATTTCTTCGAGACGAGCAGTTCGTCCACCTTGTCGAAAGGCGGATAAAGCAGACATTTACTGTCTTTTATAATCATCAGATAATCAATATTAATGATGTACGATTGATGTATCTGCACAAAACAGGGCGAATACTGGATAATCTGCTCGGCTGTCATTCCACGGCGCAATACAAGAGGTGGCTGCTGACTCAATATCACTTCCCACTGCTTACGCTCGGAACAGTAACGGAAAAAACCGATCTCGGCCGGATGCAATGCACGCATATCGTTTGTCGGAGTGAACACAATGAATGTCTGCCCGGCATGCAACGGAGTTCCTGCATACGGCACAATCCGGCTGTCCGCCTCTTTCTGACGTATAAACCTTTCCAGAATATCTTGAAGGTCCTGTTCTTCGAACGGTTTCAGCAAATAGTCGAAAGCCGACTCACGAATGGCCTGTATCATGTACTTGTCGTAAGCCGTATAAAAGACAACTTTCATATTCCAGGAAATCGAATCGCGTATGTCCTGCAGCAGTTCCATCCCTGTCATATCGGGCATCTCTACATCCAGGAACAACAGGTCGGGGCGTACTTTGGTGATGACCTTCTTTCCCTGCTTCCCGTTTCGGGCCACTCCCTCCACCTGGAAGCGGGTATCTTTGCGCAGGCTGAAGTCCAGATTCTCCAATGAAACGTCGTCATCGTCCACTATTACCACTCTAAATCTCTCCATAGCTTTCGTCGTTTTGTTGGGCGAATATAAATATTATATTTATTTCACACAAAAGCGCAAACGAAGAATGTGGACTATCCGGACGTTTATCGAGATTATCCAATCGAAAAACGTTACTAAGAAGACATTCTTAAATCGTATAGTCGTACTTGTCGGGAAGCAGGAAAGCGACTTCGCACCCTGTCTCGCCACTGTCGAGAAGAACATTGTGCACCGAAACGTCGATTGTTTCCTTGTTCTTCATGTTCAGAATCTGAATGGTCTGCATGATGACTTTCATACCGGTGCCCGTCCCCCGATTGCGACTGTTCGGACGGTAACCTCCACCGTTGTCAGTCACTTTGATACTGATGGCATTTGCCGTACGCGTTACGGTTATCCACAGCCGGCGTTCGCCTTCCTTGCCGCGCAAAGCATGCTTCACGGCATTCTCTACGGGAATCTGTATCAGCATGGAGGGGAGCATGACCTGTTCGGGATGCACATCGGGAGCCAAACTGATTTCGGGATAGAAAGCATCGCCCAGCGAACGGCGCTCCAGATCGATGTAAGTACGCACAAAGTCCAACTCTTCGGACAGAGTGACGCACAACTGCTCGGCCAATTCCAGATTGCGGCGCATCAGCTTGACCAGCGAAGCCAGTTCGTGTTTCTCTTCCTCCTTGCGTCCGGCCATTTCCTGATTGAGCACATTGAAGATGAAATGAGGCGAAAGCCGGTTGCGGATGTTCTCCAGACGAAGGGTAGAAACGGTACGACGACTTTCGACAAGCAGCAGAGCACGCTTCTTCTTGCTATACATATAAATAAAGACTATCACGAGGAAAGCCGCTCCGCACAAGGCAATCCAGATGATACGGGTCTGCCTTAGTTCGAGCACTTCGTTTTCCTTAGCCTGAATGAGCACTTTCTGCGACATCAGTGTAGAGTCCTGCTGATAACGCAGGGCAAGGTCGGCCGTACGCATCTTGACGTGTTCGTTGCGGATGGAGTCATCCAGTTCACGGTTCTTCTTCAGGTAATCGTAGGCCTTATGATAGTTTTGGGTCTGTTCGAAGTAGCGTTGCAGGTTGCGGTTGCGCACATGAATCAGGTCGGGGTAGACGTCGGGCGAAGTGACGCTCGAAGCCAGTACGCGGCGGGCGCCTTCCAGATCTTTCCGCAGCAGACAGAGGCTCATCTTCTGTGTATCGATGGCGTAAAGGGCGGCAGGCATTCCGTATTCCTTGAAAAAAGGCTCACACAAGTTGATATAAAGGGCTGCCGAATCGGGCTGTTGCAACGAAATGAAGCAATCGGCCAGGTTCAGCCACGTCAGGTTACGTTCGAACACCATTTCAGGATATTCCGTCGTCAGGTCTATCACGCGGCGGAAGTAGGTAAGGGCCGTTTCGTAATCGCCTCTGTAGTAATAGGACGTACCGCGGTTGTTCAGGTAGAAGTGTTTCTCGGTAGGCCTCATCTCGTCGAAATACCTGGCTGCCAGATTGTAGTAATGATCGCACTGTTCGAAGTCGCGCAGCCATACATAGATCTGCCCCAATCCGTAATAAATGGGATATTTCTGCGAGTCGGGCAGCTGAAGCGAATCGCACAGCAACAGAGCACGACGATACCAGGCCGCTCCCACGTCCAGCTTGCCTTGCTGGTTGCAGGCATCGGCCAGATTGATGAGGATGTCGGGCACGCTTTCCTTATGGTTACTCTGCATACGGAGCTCGTAAGCACGATGGTAGCAAGCTGCCGCCGAGTCCATATAACCTGTACGCACATAGATGTTGCCTTTGCTGTTGGAGCAGTCACTTGCCAGGTCGGCCAGTTGCGGCGAAGAAGGCTGACGGCTGATGAAGTCTTCGATTTGCCGCACCACAAGCCGTGCCGAGTCCATCTCGGAAGTAACCAGATAGGTTTTCAGCGCCATTGCCAGATAATTGTACCACGTCAGACTGTCGTGCGATGCCTGCATACCCCGCACTGCCTTGGCCCGCACTTCGTAAGGATGGGTCGAAACAGAATCGCCGTTCAAAGCCGAAAAGCGTTCGAACGTCCGCAGTTCGGAAGGGCGTCCTTCTTTCTCCCCGGAAGCACAGGCTGCCAGTGCCAGCAGGCAAAGCAGCAAAACGATATGGTACAAGCGTTTTATCATCTAATGGTCACCATTGTAGCACCGAATCCGTATTCCTGAAACGAAGCATCCTGCGCCTTACAGGAGGAATATTTGCGCTTCAGTTCGTCCAAAATAGCTTTGCGCAACACGCCGTCGCCCTTGCCGTGGATGAAGACGATGCGCTGTTCACGCTTGTTCTTATATTGTTCCATCACCTCACGGAACTTGTCGAGCTGGTAGTTCAGCATCTCACCGTTCGACATGCCGCGCGTGTCGTCCAACAGTTCGCCGATGTGCAAGTCCACCTCTACGATGCCATTCTTTCCGCCTTGCTTGGCTGCGGGCTGGTGTTTTTTGGGGGCATCGGCCGAACGTTTCTGCATCAGAGCTTCCTGAAGATCCTCGGCCGACACGTACACCTGACGGGCAGGTTGATCGTTGCGCACCACGTCGTATATCAGGGCAGGCGTTTCGAAGAAGTCGGTAGGCAGGAAAGTATGCAATTTGTAGAACTTCACCACATCGATACGCAGTTCCACACTGACTGCGGGCTTCAGCTGGAAGGAGCGACGGTCCTTGAAGGCCACGAGCTGCACGGCCACGCGTTCCAGGTCGTTGAGCGACGATTTTTCGAACTCTTCGAGCAGCAGCTTGGTGTTAGGCTCTATCAGTCCATGCTGGCGCACTGTCCATGCCTTTCCTTCAGCGCCCAGATAGGTGTAGTACAGGTAATAGTTACTATCATTCACCAGATAGCTTTCGAACGGAGTAGTGCTGACAGCCTTGATGTCTTCGGGCACAAAAGCCAGATAGACGTTCAGCACATCACCACCTTTCATCTCCGGCTGGCGGTAGACAGATATTTCGGGCTTTTCTACCCGATGCAGAGGCTGCTCGTAAGCCTGCTGCGACGCAGCGGGACGGGCGGGCTGCTCCTCGGCTTTCTTCCGTTCGGCCTTGGCAGCTTTTGAAGCGGGTGTGGGCACGTTATAGTCGTCGGTCTCAATCACCACCACTTCGCGTATGTGCATCGGGATGTCAAACCCGTCAGCATCTTCTACCAGTACAATGTCTTTACCTTGAAATCCGGTGACCTTTCCGCCACCAACTTCGCTCAGAAAGCGAACTTTATCTCCTATTTTTATCATGTCTTTTCTGTTTAGTCATTCGGTTTCCTTGTGGCAAAGATAGTGAAAGGTGAGCGCAGAGACAAATGAAAACCAAAGTTTTCAATTTGGCTATGCCGAACCGCATCCTATCTTATCTAAAGATACGTAAATATCACTAAAATGACACGAGATACCCCCAAGACAAGTGTTTCTGCAAAGGAATGTCCTTAAAAGCCATACGTCACCGCCTTGTTACAACCCAGTCCGCTGTTTCTATCCTGCACAATCGTTCTATCCACGCAGGAAGTTACATCTCGCGCGCCGGGATATACATCCCACGTGCTGAGATATGCATCCCACGTGCTGAGATATACATCCCGGCGCGCGAGATATAAAGAAAGTAAAAGAAAAAAGGATTCATCGAACGGTGAAGACACATCTAGCAGCTGAGAGAATAGTAGGTTAGGACATAATGGGAGGCAGAAATAAACAAGGGATGACGTTTCACAACGCCATCCCTTTACCTTTTCAAAACCTCATCTTCTTTTCTTTTCACGCTCCAAAGAAAAGAAAACGCAACTTTAGGAGAGAGTCTGCTATTTCCTTACCCATACAATGTCTGTCACCGCCCATCCGGTTCCCGTAGGAGTTCCTTGCTCGTCGGTGATACTATAATAGAATCCGTCCACATGCTGTCCTGCCCAGGTTCCGTTGTCCTGGAATGTAAGCGTCATAAGTCCTGTCTCCTGATTGAAAGCAACCGGGGCTACATATTCAATTTTCGTATCCCATGACAGTCTTCCGGCCTTATCGTATGCACACAGTACGATGTTCCGTTTGGCATCGTAAGCTCCCAACACCTGATTGAAGCGGATGACGAACTTACCGTTCTCGTAACTGATTTTATAAGGACCATCAAAAATACTTCCTTTGGGATACACGTTATACACCAACGGAGTTGCCGATTCTTCCAGCCGGCATGTGCCGTATGATTGCTGCACACCATCTACCGAACGGAAGCAATCGAATTCACCCTCCATGTTGAACTGCGAATATGTGTACTGCATCTTGTATACCTTCCCGGCACTGACAGTCAGCGTTGCAGAACGGATTCCCGTAGGAGATCCCGGGGGAAAATCGGCTATATTGACCGTCAGTTGTTCACCTTCCAGTTGATAAGTCAGCCAATCGGCCGAACTTTCAATCTGAATTTCATTAGCCGATTTTAGATGAAATGTCAACTGTTCTCCATTCTTACCCAAAGCTCGGCCTTCAATGTCCGAAATAGGAACATCTCCCATCTGATAGATGGCAACTTGAGTACTTCCCGATGCTGACTGAAGAGAGATGACGGCCGTCCGGCTCGACTCACTCTGATTGGGAGCAACTTTCAACTGAATCACATTCCCACTGGCAGTAGCCTGACACCAGTTGACAGAACTGGTTGCAGTAACAGGATCTGCGGAATTCACTTCGATCGTTCCTTCTCCGCCGAAGCAGTCATAAGAAACATCGGACTTCACAACTTTCAAAGTGGCTTGTACTGTTTCATCGTCGTCGGAGCATCCTACAAATCCGATGCAACATGCCATTAACAACAAAGTATATATTTTCTTTATCATACGTTTTTCAGTTATTTGGTTTACCATTTTTCTGTTCATAGGTTGCCAACCGTACAAAGCCGGCAACCTAAGATTTCAGCAGCGTATCAGTCATGCTTAAGCAAAGTGATGTGAGCAAAGCGCGACTCTCCATATGCCCTGTATTCTCCCGGTTGTCCCCACAAAATCATACCCGTAGTGGCTTCTTCACGTCGGCCATCGTCTACAAACCGATACAAATTAGGATTATCTGCATCACGTTCGCCGTACATACCATATCGGAAATCGGTTCCTCCCCAAGTAAGGCGGCCACTCTCGGCATTCCATACAGACAGATAATTGCCACTTCCGTCGAGCAACTGCTGGTTGAGCAATTCCATGCGCGGAGTCTTCACCCCATCGACTACCGGCTCGGCATACGTCATGATAACATCAATCGGAAGCATTCCTTTGATGATATAGTTTTGTTTATACGCTCCAATTGTAAGTTCGATTTCCAACGACGAAGCTCCATAATAGCCATTATACTTCATAGTATACTTGCCCAGATATTGCGTATAGTCCTCCATATTCGGGTCGTAACGGAACGGAATAGTCTGTCCTTCGTATTCGAAAGCCTGATCGGTAAACGACCATCCAAAAGAATCTACTTCTTTGCCCCCTATCAGCAGAGGCGAATAAAAACGGATACCAGTCGACGTAAACAAATACGCAGCACTCTGCAATTCCTCAGTACCGATCTGAGCAGAAAGTTTACGGTCGGACGGGAAAGACAAGCTGACCGACTGTCCGTTGATAGTGCCCGACGCACCTTCTACTCCAAACAATGAGTTATAGTCATCTCTGATTTTCTGCACAGCAGTCAGATAACTTTCGGCCGATTCCTCCATACGTATCATCCTCATGACGTTCTTGGTCTTCTTGCCCTTCAAGATGATTTCATTGTCAGAATGCCCCATGATGATAAACTCGTAATCGCCTTCATATCCTTTTCCCAATCCGGCACCTTCCTGCTTGTCAGGATCGGCAAAGTAATGGATAATGGAATTATAGGTATCAAAATTCAACGTAGGCCCCATGTCCGAACCCATGGAATAAAGACTGGTCTCCGTGTACGACGGACTACTGGCAGTTTCGCCGGCGGCAGTCACTTCTTTCTCCGTAAACTTCAGAATCATGTTATAGCCTCCGTAAGCCTGGGTAGCCGAAGGAAAATACTCCAGCCTCCAGCCCTGTTCCGAACTGACCAACAGATCACGGCAGGCCTTAATTTCTTCGTTGATACGCTGTTGGGCCGGCTTGTCGAAAAGGTCGTCCACTTCAGGAGCACAAGCCTGAAACAATCCTGCCATTAAAAGTATGATATATAAAAGTTTGTTTTTCATAACTTCAGTTTTTAGTGTTATACATTCGTTATCCGACAATCATCAGGGCAGTGCATTGATATCCATACGCTGCAGTTCGTCGCAGCGCCGGTCAATCGCCGCACGCAGCTTGTCCATATCAATCTGGAAATTGGTACGCATGTAATCTTTTACAATGCCCAGCTTCGTTTGTATAATGGCCCATCCTTCTGCTCCGGCACCTTCCTCCAGCGCTTTCCATTGAGCATCGGTCCAAGTCAGGAAACAGGCTGTCATTTCAGCAATATCCTCACCCGGCTGGCTGCTGCCGTAAGCAGTAACAAAACCAAAGGGCGCATAATCGGCCATGTCGTGACGGTTGTTCCATCCGGAGGGCGAATAATGTCCTTCGCTCAGGTCGTTGTACTCAACAGGATATTCCTTGGTCTGATGCAGAATGTGAGCAAATTCATGATGCATAGTCTTGAAAAACATTTCGTTCAGGTCGGCAATGTCGGTAGGATCAAGCCAGTTTCCGCCTACCAGTGTCACCTTCAAGCCGCCTTCCGCGTAACCCAAAGTAATGGTACCGTTGGGATTCCACTGACGCGAACCGACCAGATGAATGATTTTGGGAGCGTATTGCCGCGTGAAGTTGATGCCACCTATCTCATCGTAAGCCTCGAACCACACATGCTTCACAATACGTGCCATCTGTACAGCCAGATCGTACTCAATAGGAACCAAGTTATTGCTCAAACTCGATTCAATGTCCTCCATCCTGTATTTGAAGTCTACATTGTAAGGATACAGGTAGTTATTGTCCAGCCAGATGTCCAGTTCGTTCTTTTCCATTTCCACTTCGTCATCAAAGATGCTGGTGGGATTCAGGTCTTCTTCGCTGCATGCGCCACAAAGCATGGCACTCAAGAGCAGAAATAATAAGGAATATTTCAGTTTCATAATCGTAATCTGTTTATATATCGTTATGTTTTGCTAAAAAAGTCATCTTGGATTGGGAGTCATATCGCCCGGGGCAAACAATACCTCTTGCGGTATCTGAATGGCTTTGCGCGGATCGTCCGGCAACAGGGTCAAAGGCTCTCCATTATAGATGTTGTGCTGATAGGAAATACCATAGCGCTTGATGTCCATCCAGCGGATACCTTCGTGCAGACCTTCTACCCGGCGTGCATGGAGTACGGCATGAATCAGATAAGTCTGTTCTTCCGTATAGGTAACGCCTGTATGCAGTTCCTTCACATTGGCATTGGGGTTGCCTTTGCTGTCGGTAGCCTTGTAGAAGTCGATAATCTGCTGGGCACTGCAGGCCGAAATACCTTTTTTCATGTACCAGTAAGACAGGTCGGTAGCGGCAGCTTCATACTCCTGCTTCAGCACGTGTGCCTCGGCACGGCAGAGCAACGTTTCGTCGGTAGTGAAAGCGGGAATGACAACGTGCGGCTGTCCGGTCTGGGCTATCTGGTTGGTGATTTCGAAGATTTCGGTCATCTTCGGGATGAAATAGCTCATGTAATTGTAATGGAACACCGTGTTGTAAACAGTCAGCTGCTTGTTTCCGGGGAAGTAAGACCACGCCAGCTGCGAACGGAAAATGTCGTTGGTGATGCCGTAACGCTGGTTACCTACACGTCCGTAAAGCGAACGGTTGGTTATCAGCAGCAGGTTTGCCGGTTCGTCAGCACTGATATAACCGTAAGTCCATTCCTTGGTGGTGGTAAACTTGTCATATCCGTTCAGGTTTCTCAATACGCTTGTCGGATCGGTTCCGATAGCTTTGGTTGCATATGCGATAACCTTATCGTAATCTTTTCCGTAAAACAGGTTGAAACGTGCCGCAAAAGCATAAGCCGCTTTTTCGTTAAAGTGATACATAGGGACATTGAAAGTGATTCCGGCTACCAACGGCAATGCTTCTTCAATATCTTCGTTGATTTTACGATAAGTATCCTCCAGCGTACCACGTTCGTAAACCACGCCTACCGATTCCTCGGGAGCAGTAATATAAGGAATACCCAGTTCGTTGGCAGCAGTGCGTTCGTTATAAGCCATGCAGAACGTATTGGCCAGCATAAAATGTCCGTAAGCACGGCACAACAGTGCTTCCCCTTTGTAAGGCAGGCACTCGGCCGGTGTACCCATCTCCTCAATGGCACTCAAAGCCTGATTGGCCGAAGCAATAGCACGGTAATTGGCATCCCAGACTTCCTGCGGACTATCCCAGTCAGACTCTACGGCATCTTTCCACATATACGACTCAATGGCCAGGTTCATCGGACTGGAGTACATGTCACCATTGTCGGCATAGTTGTCGGACATGAATTCGAACATAATGGTAGGATGCAGTGTAGGATAAGCAGACAGCAGGATATCCCTTACCTTAGTGGGGGTATTGATTTCCGTACGTTTGTCGGGCATAGTGTCGAGAAAACTGTCGCAAGACTGCATGCTTCCCATCAAGCCGGCAACGCCTAATGCAAATAATATATTTTTTGTTTTCATGATAGATAACTGTTAATGGTTAGAAATTGGCTCTTACTGTGAACGTAAACTGCTTGGGTACCGGAGCGGCCACACCACCAGAATTGAAGAATTCCGGATCCTGTCCGTTCAGCTTCTTGTCGGCATAAATCAGGAAGAGATTCGTACCTTGCACTTTCAACGAAAGGCCTTTGACAATCTTCTGACCACCCAGCAGGCTCTTCGGGAAATCGTAACTCAACGAAATCTCTTTCATTCGGATGAAACTACCGTCGGCAATACGTGCATCAGAATAGTTGTATGCGTTGTAACCATAGTTCATGTTGCTGTACTTATTGTTATCACGTGTACTGGCTATGACGGGGATATCGGTAATCTTCTCGTTGCCCGGCATCATCCAGCGGTTCTTGAATTCCTTGGGAGTAGCGTCCAGGTCGTTGTAGCTGCGCGCGAACCGAGGATCGAGACGAACCTTGTTGCCTGCGGCATAAGTAATAAACACATTCAGCTTGAAGTTCTTCCAGGTAAAAATGTTACCGAAACTACCGGTAATGGTCGGATCTTTTGGACCTTCGTACTTCAGGAAATCCAGATTTTCCAGCTGCTGGAAGTTGATACTACCGTATTGGGTCTTATCCACCAGTTTCCCGTTCCACATAAAGGTCGGATAACCGTCAGAATCAAGTCCGGCAAAAGGTATGGAGAAGATACTACCCCACTGGTAGCCTTCGCGTTGTCCGTAACCGGTCACAAGATCGAACAAATAAGTCTGTGATTTAAGGTCGGTAATCTGCGTCTTGCTGTAACCGAAAATAAAGTCGGTACTCCAGCTAAAGTTCCTGGTAACGATGTTGCGGGTCGAAAGAGTGGCCTCGTAACCGTGCGACTTCATGCTGGCCAGGTTGGCATTGCGTCGTGTTTCACCACCCACACCTTGTGTCAGTACGGCACCAATCAGGTCGTAGTTGTTACGCTTATACCAAGCCAATTCCAGATTAATACGGTTGTCAAGGAAACCCAAATCCAATCCGATATTCAACTCATGCTTCTTTTCATAAGTCAGGTCGCCGTTGGCCAATTCTACAATCTGCAAGCCCGATTCACCCACCGATGCACTGGGACGCCAAGGTGTGAAACTGTTGATGTTAACCACCGAGTTGGTAACGTATGACGGACCTGCGTCGGCTGTCAAACTGTAGGAGCCTTTGAGGGTCATGTGCGAAAAGGCCGGTTCCAGATGTTGGAAGAAGGATTCTTCGTGTACGTTCCAGGCGGCGCCTACGTTCCAAGTGGGCAACCAGCGGGCCGAACGGGCCTTACCCAGACGGTTGGTTCCTTCGTAACGGATCGTTCCCGTCAGGCTGTAGCGTCCTTTATAAGAGTAAGTTCCGGTAGCAAAGTAGGCCAGCATGCGTTTCTTGGTATTGTACAACGAATAATAGGTAGAATTATTTTCGCGCATCTTCTTGAAAGCATGATAATCGAAATACGGAATCTCACCATTCTCGTACTGCATACCCCAACCCTCGAACGAATTGTTGCTGCGGTCGACGGCATTGGCTTCCATACCGGCATACAGGTTCAGGATATTTTCTCCTCTGAACACCGTGTTGTAGCTGGCTGCCGCACGGAAGTCCCAGCTGAGCATGCGATAATCGGTCTTATTGTAGAAACCACCATTTGGCAAAATACTGAAAGGCAACGAATTGAGTACATCCGGATCGGTATAAAGCCAGGTATTGCTATTGCGTATGGTGGCATCGTCCATGGCACGATAAGCCATCGCCTGGTTGGACGACTCCAATATTTTATGTTCCTGCGAGGAAGAAGAGTATTTGGCTGCTCCCAACACGCTCAGTTCAAGTCCCTTCAGCGGTTTCCATTTCAGTTCGCCCTGAAAGCGCAGATCCACGACGTTCAGGAAGATGTTATTGGTATTCAACTCGTTGAAGATGTTGAAGTCGGCATAGTTACGGGTATAGATTTCGTCCGGATCCAGCGTACGCGAAGTGTTCAGTGCATACGAATAGGGATTGATATCGAAACCACGCGATACCTCGCCCGACACAGCGTCGCGCGACTGACCAATGGTACCGGGTGCCTTCTGCTTACGATAAGAAGCATTGCCGATAACGTTGAGCGACAGTTCCTTAGTCAGGTTATAAGTCGTATTCATATTAGCCGTATAGCGTTGCACGCTACTGCTCTTCATCCATCCCGGATCGGTCATCACACTGAGCGAGATGTATGAGTTCGACTTCTCCGTACCGCTTGATATGCTCACCGAGTGGTTCATCATCAGTGCATTGCTGAAAAGCAGGTCGAACCAGTCGGTATTGCGGTATTCGGCTGCCCGAAGGTATTCGTTACGGGCCTGCACCGTATTGAGCAAACCAAACTGGCCTGTCACAGGGTCGTATGTATTGATAAGGTGATACATTCGGCCGTAAACGCCACTGTTGGCAGCCCGGTAGGTACCGGCCAAATTCAGCCAGCCTTTATTCTGCAACTCCTTGTATACGCCCATCTGGTCTTGCGAGTTCATGATGTTGAACGTACGGTACGAAGGCTTCAAGCGGGTAGTAAACTCACCGGTATAGCTGAACCGGGTAGTACCGGCCTTTCCTTTCTTGGTGTTCACTACAATCACACCTGCCATGGCACGGGCACCGTAAATAGAGGTAGCCGAACCGTCTTTCAGAATCTGAAAACTCTCAATATCATCCGAGTTCAATCCGGCAATGGCCGAACTGATCAGTGTAGTGGCATCGCCCGAAGAAAGGTCGTTGGCTCCGATCTCTACCACATCCTCCATGATGACTCCGTCCACCACCCACAAAGGTTTGGAGTTACCGTAAATAGAGGTGGCTCCACGTACCCTGATTTTGGGTGCCGTACCGAACGTACCCGAAATGTTCTGTACGGACACACCTGCCGCACGTCCTTCCAGGCCACGGCTGATGTCGGCCATACCGTCCAGTTTCACATCGGCGGCAGACAATTGGTCGGCTGCTCCGGTAAAGAGGCGTTTGTCCACCTTGGTCATACCGGTTACCACCACTTCTTCCAGCATCTCGGAATCGGGCATCAAAACCACTTTCATATTCTTTCCACGCGTGATCTGCACAACTTCCTTTCTGAATCCGATAAAGGAAATCTGCAATTCTTTGGCCGATGCAGGCAAATTGTCCAACCGGAACTTGCCATCAACGTCTGTTGTCACTCCGACCGTTGTGCCGACCACCAATACGGAAGCCCCGATAACCGGCTGATTGTCTTCACCGGAAATGACGACTCCGCTTACTCCTGTCTGTTGCGCTGTCATGGAAGCAATTCCTACAAAAAGGAAAAGCAATGACACAAGAAGTTTGTTTTTCATGCTCTTTGATTTTAGATTAGTATATAAAGTTAAAGAATCATCAGAAAACGTTTTTTCATACCTGTCATAATTTGGTCCTCCTATAAGTATAATATTTCCATTGCCGGAGTGTTTCCCCGGCGTGTTTTTCAAAAAATAGATATCTGCAAGGCTTTTCAATCCTTACTTATATAGGGTGGAATTAAGAAGAACAAGGAGACCTCCTGTTGCTATCATAATACTCTCTCTCAAAAATTATGAATAATTTATTTGGATTTCACAAATATATATATCCTTGCATATATTTTACTATAATCAGGCATGTTTTATAACATAATTACTAAAATTGTTCAAAAAAGGTTTCCATTCGTTTGCAGAAAAAAGCGTTCGAGAACCTCATGACAAAGAAAACCGGTTATCATAGACAAGGCTATATACAAACACATTGCGCCTTGACGCCAGTCGCTATACGTACAACCGGCATCAAGGCGCAATTCGTTTTATATCAGTACTCAAGTTTCGCAAGTGCGAAACTTGTAGAAGTTAAAGGAGTTAAAAGGAGTTATCGCCCGTCTTGGACAGGCTTAGGAGTTAAAAGCCAATAGAGAAACAAACAGCTCACAATGTATCGGCTTAACTCCTTAACTTCTTAACTCCTTAACTACAACCGATTAATAAACTTGCGAAACTTATATCAGTATATATCGGTGGTGACTTCTAAAAATGACAAGAGATGCCCAGCTGCGTAGTCAGCACAAACAAGCCGAACTTGTCACGCTGCTTCCAAGGGATGAAATCAGCTTGTACTTCCGACGGATTGAGCGGCGAATAGAGGGCATTTACCTCCAGACAGACACCCCAGTGGCGGGCAAAGGTGTATTCCAGATTAAGAAAGGCGTTAAGCCCCACACTGGAAGCAGACGTCTTAACATCGGGATGGCCGGAAAAAGTCGATTTACTTTGATAGTGCACATAACCGGCACCTCCCCCCATCGTGCCAAAGCAGGAGGGAAACAGCGTTGTCCGCTTCAAGTAAGACGCCTGAGGAGCCACATACAGCAGGTTGACTTTCTCCTTCACTCCCTCGTCGCGGAAACGTTGCGAGTGCATATCATCATACAGCAAAAGCCCATACCCCACACTGTTAGAGGAAGAATAAGTCATCAGCCGGAGCGTATTGGCCACACCACCGCCCTTGCCATCCACATCCCAAGCCGAAATGCCATGCGACGAAGCGTAACCCGCAATTCCCCAACTATATGTAAGCACAACCGACCTTGCAGCCGGTTCGGCATCGGTCAGGTATATCTTCTGCGCCCGAAGCGCAAAGACACCCGAGAACATCATAAACAGCCATACGGCAAGCAATCTGTTCAAAGAGAAAATCAGAACCTTTTTTCCCATGTTCTTACAATATTACAACGTGAATAACTACCTAAAAACCGTCTATTCCTCTTCCATCAAAACCCGATCTTTCAGTTTCCAAATACGGATATGTAGGAAGAAATCAGAAAGAATGACAAACAAGAAAGGCAAATCTAAAAAAGCCCATATATCACTTCCGACATCAATTATCCATATACATTTAAAAACAATTGTCAGAAAGTGAAGACCAAGAGCAACCCATAAAAAACGGCGCCACATACGAACCTTCGAATCATGTTCAAATTTGGCATTTTCCAGAAATTGCTCCGACTGTTTTTTATCCCGCAAATACTGGCGCACATAAAACCCGACACACCCCACCAACAACACAGTTACCAGTAAATAATACACCCAATTGTACCGGAACATCATACCGATAAACCAAGCCCAAAAGAATATAGTCACCAAAGAGACTTGCATCGCATTCCATCTGAATTTCGTTTTCATACATACACATTTATAAGTTTCTACAAATAACGTTTCACAGACATATTTCCTAATCGTTCAATGAGTAAAAGCATAGAAAACTGTACTTAACGCCAAAGTAACGTTAATGACCACGATGAAAATGTTTCTGATTGTAATGTCAGTCATGAAAACGTAGCATAACACAGAACATAGAATGGCTGCCAAAAGCCATTTTCCAAGTTTCTGCAATGGCGGTTTGGCTACTTGAACTCGTTTGGAAACCAATTCCCCAATCAGACTACCACTCATTGTAAACATCAAAGCCATAGAAAAAGAAAACAACCTATTGTTCTCTTGACATAAAAGGGACGTTGTGAATCCTGCAATAGCCAAGAAATAATAAATCAGGGGAGCAATTAATTTCTTATTCATGGTTCTGAAATCAGTTAGCTATTTCTTAAAAATAAGAGCGTACAGAAAAATAGATGTCACCTCGGAACAGTTTCAGCTCATTCCGTCCTTCCAATTCTACCTTATGGCCATTCATTTCATAGGAAGAAGCCTTGCCGCCGGTAAAAGAGCACCCAAGCCCGGAGTACAGATTAGGATACAGCCGATAGTAAAAAGAGCAATCGAAATTCGAAGCCCAAAAACCTTTTTTTGCCTTAAAACTTTCTCCGTCGCAAACACCGCTGTTTTTATAATAAGCATATCCTGCGCCGCACATAAAATCAAAAATCAACCGATCCGTCACATCGTACCGGCAACCGATTTGGGGAGCCAAATAATTCAGCGACAAATCGCTGTTGACCCATTCACCGCTATGCAACGCAAAATCTGCCGTAGCTCCAAAAAGATTATACTTCAGCCCCACCTGAAAGTTTTGCTGAAATCGATACGTGGCTTTAATGCTGCCCGAAAAACCCTTATCATATTGCTGCCGATAAATTTCTCCAAAAGGAGAAAGATTTGTAGTCCCGAACAATTTACCGCCACCTAAATCTACCGAAATCGCGACTTTTTCCTTACGCTCTTGTTCTTGTGCAACACAAATCAAGCAACAAAACAAACAGAAACAAAAAAGAATACTTTTTCTCATAACCATAAATTGAATTTAAACAAGATTATTTCTCCGCCTGCAAAGCCCGATCTTTCAACTTACGAATCCGATTATCAAGAACTACGCTGCAAATAAGAATCAGAATCGTTGACTGACATTCAATGATTGAGATGACAACCACATCGGACACCCATATCCATGTAAAAACAAAGGAAACAAATGCAATCCCCAGACTTATCCACAGCAAACAACGCCATTTCCGGACATTCGAATCATTAGCAAGCAACAGATCTGCTTCACACGAACAACATTCAGAATTACTTCTGTCCTGCAAATACAACCTCCAATAAACCCCGATACAACCTACTAACAGCACAGTTACCAATGAATAATATACCCAATTAAACCGGGACATCATGCCAAGGATCAAAGTCTAAATGAATATATTCGTCAAAGTGACTTGCATCGCATTCCATCTGAATTTCGTTTTCATAAATACACTACTTTAAATGTGACAATAAAAATGAATCGGGAAAAAGAAAAAGTTGCCTACGAAAAAAATTAGATTAAGGATATAATTTATCGTAAAGAGACTCCATTTTTTCAACTTCAAGTGGCAGGCATAAAGTTAACAAAGAATAGAGCTATAGCGTTTTCGGCTCGAAATTTACTAAAATAAATATAAAAAGCAAAATATTCTGCCCCTTTTTTCTTTTCCTGCACACTGCTGCTTCCACACTTGTATGGCTCCTGTTCCACACTGGTGTGGCTCGCGAGAAACACTTGTACGGCTCGCGAGCCATACAAGCAATACTCGTGGAGATTGCAAACAATACTCGTGGGAATTGCAGGCAATACTTGGCGGGTTTGTGAGTCATACTCGCGGGCTTTGTGGACAGAACCCGGCGGCATTGCTTGCGATAGGCGGCAGGATTGCTTGTGTCCTGGCCGGACATTGCTTGTTGTGGTGACTGACTTTTGATGTTACACGGCTAAAAAACAAACATTCGGGATTTTGGTTTCACGGCTTCACCACGTATTTTTCATGCTGATATACAAGGGAATATGGTGAAACATCATGTTTCACAATCGCTACACTGAAGGTAAGTGAAACATAAATCGGGATGGTGGTACTACACATTAATTTTTTCTCAGTTAGAGAAAAATTTTTTCCTAACTGGGAATTTATTTTTTCCTAACTGGGGAAAAAATGCAAGACTGACATTGCTGTCACCCCTTCCAGGAAATCCGTTCTGCCAGAATTTATCGTAAGCGCGGAGACGCTTACACAGTGACACTAGCCGTGAAACATATCTTTCACCGGAAAAGGTTTGTAATGAAAGAGTTACGGCAGGGTGAAAGCGTGAAGGCTATTTCGGAAAAATCAAACATCATACAGGGTGAAAGCACAAGTTGAGCCCCCAAAGTCCCTCTTTAGCAGTGTAAAGTCCCTCTTTGCAAAGCCGAAGTAAGACTTTGCGTACCGACTTGTCGGTTGCTGAAAAATGCCACAACAACTTCCCCGCAGCTATTCGCGCATTCCCTAATTATCCGTACCTTTGCACCCGAAAAAGGAGAAATACGATTATGAGACAAGACCCTAAACATATCCGCATCAGCGAGTTCAACTATCCGCTGCCCGACGAGCGCATCGCCAAGTTCCCCCTGCCCGTACGCGACCAGTCCAAACTATTGGTTTACCGCCACGGACAGGTGACCGAAGACCGCTTCACCTCCCTGCCCGACTACGTGCCGGCAGGCAGCCTGATGGTGTTCAACAACACCAAGGTCATTCAGGCCCGCCTGCACTTCCGCAAGGAAACGGGCGCACTGATCGAGGTTTTCTGCCTGGAACCCATCGAGCCAAACGACTACGTGCTGAACTTCCAGCAGACTGAGCACGCCGCCTGGCTCTGCATGGTGGGCAACCTGAAGAAGTGGAAAGAAGGCCCCCTGCGCCGCGAGATGACCGTAAAAGGACGCCCGCTGACGCTGACTGCCGAGCGGGGCGAGTGCCGCGGCACCAGTCACTGGGTGGACTTCCACTGGGACAATCCCGAGGTGACCTTTGCCGACATCCTCGAAGTGTTCGGCGAGCTGCCCATCCCGCCCTACCTGAACCGCGAGACACAGGAAAGCGACAAGGAGACCTATCAGACGGTCTACTCCAAGATAAAAGGCTCCGTAGCTGCCCCTACAGCCGGATTGCACTTCACGCCCCGCGTGCTCGACGCACTCCGCACAAAAGGCGTTGACCTGGAAGAACTGACGCTGCACGTAGGTGCCGGCACCTTCCGCCCCGTGAAGAGCGAAGAAATCGAAGGGCACGAGATGCACACAGAGTACATCTCCGTATCGCGCGGCACGATAGAAAAGCTGATAGCCCACGAGGGGCAGGCCATAGCCGTAGGCACCACATCGGTGCGCACGCTCGAAAGCCTCTATCACATCGGCGTCACCCTGTTGCAGAACCCTGACGCTACGGAAGAACAGTTGCACGTCCGCCAGTGGCAGCCCTACGAAATGGAAGGCGAAGCCCCAACAGCGGTCGAAGCCCTGACGGCCGTCCGCGACTATCTGGACCGTCACGGCATGGAAGCCCTGCACACCAGCACACAGATCATCATCGCCCCGGGCTACGACTACCGCATCGTCCGTGCCATGGTGACCAACTTCCACCAGCCACAGAGTACGCTGCTGCTGCTCGTCTCGGCCTTTGTCCACGGCGACTGGCACACCATCTACGACTATGCCCTGGCCCACGACTTCCGTTTTCTGAGCTACGGGGACTCGTCGCTGCTGATACCGTAAGATATTCACCACAGAGGACACAGAATCGCACAGAGTTCTTCCAAAGGAAACAATCTATACTTCGTGATCCGGTATCTTCTGTGGTGGCAAAACATATAAGTCATGAATCAAGACAACAACCAAGAAATGTTTCCCCTCGTTGATGAAGAAGGGAATATCATCGGTGCCGCCACACGCGGCGAGTGCCATAACGGCAGCAAGCTGCTGCATCCCGTCGTACACTTGCACGTATTCAACTCGCGTGGCGAACTCTATCTGCAAAAGCGTCCTGAGTGGAAGGATATCCAGCCGGGCAAGTGGGACACGGCCGTAGGCGGGCATGTGGATTTGGGCGAAAGTGTAGAACAAGCCCTCCGTCGTGAAGTACGCGAAGAACTGGGTATCACCGAGTTTACGCCCCAGCAGGTGACACACTACGTCTTCGAATCAGCCCGCGAACGCGAACTGGTCTTCACCTATAAAACAGTTTACGACGGCCCCGTCAACCCCAGCGACGAGCTGGACGGCGGACGCTTCTGGCCCATCGAAGAAATACGTGCCAATCTGGGAAAAGGAGTCTTTACGCCCAATTTCGAGGGAGAGATAGAGAAAATCATTTAAAACAGTGAAGGTGTGTCAAAACTTAGTTATGGTATCTGACTCCCCTCCTTCTGGAAGGAGGAGAGTTTCAGATACTTTTGTTTTTGACACCCTCATGCAAACCGGACATACCAGAGCATAAAAAAAGAATGAAGAACCGTCCTGCACAAGGCAGGAAATTCTTCATTCCTCATTATTCGTTCTTCATTTAATAGCGTTTATTTCGCCAGTTCTTCGATTACCTTCATAATCTGCTGACCGATTTCTTCAGCTTCCTCCTGTGTGTGAGCCTCGCTGTATACACGGATAATCGGTTCGGTATTACTCTTACGCAGGTGTACCCACTTCTCGGGGAAGTCAATCTTCACACCGTCGATGTCGTTGATTTCCTCGTTCTTGTAGATTTCCTTCACCTTAGCCAGGATGGCGTCTACATCGGTTTCGGGAGTCAGGTCTACACGGTTCTTAGCCATGAAGTAAGCAGGATAAGTAGCACGCAGTTCGCTCACCTTCTTGCCTTCGTGTGCCAGATGACTCAGGAAGAGGGCAATACCTACCAAAGCGTCGCGTCCGTAGTGGCTGGCCGGATAGATGACACCACCGTTGCCTTCGCCGCCGATAACGGCACCTACTTCTTTCATCTTCGTGGTTACGTTTACTTCACCTACGGCCGATGCGTAGTATTCCTGTCCGTAGCTACGAGTCACGTCGCGCAGGGCACGAGTCGAGCTGAGGTTCGACACGGTGCTACCCGGTGTATGCTTCAGGATGTAGTCGGCTACGCTGACCAGTGTATATTCTTCGCCGTACATGCGTCCGTCTTCGCAGATGATGGCCAGACGGTCTACGTCGGGGTCTACTACGAAAGCTACATCGTTCTTGCCGGCTTTCATCAGGTTCATGATGTCGCCCAAGTTCTTCTCCAACGGTTCGGGGTTGTGCTGGAAGTCACCTGTAGGCTCGCAATAGAGTTTTTCAACGTGCTTCACGCCCAGTGCTTCGAACAACTGAGGCAGGATGATACCGCCCACGGAGTTCACGCAGTCGATGGCTACGTGAAAGTCGGCCTTGCGGATAGCTTCTACGTCCACCAGGTCGAGAGCCAACACGCTATCAATATGCTTCTGGTTATAAGTCAGGTCTTTGCGGTAAGTTCCAAGTTTGTCCACTTCGGCGTATTCGAAAGCCTCGGCCTCGGCTATGCGGAGCACCTCGTTGCCTTCTTCCTTGTTCAGGAATTCACCCTTTTCGTTCAACAGTTTCAGGGCATTCCACTGACGGGGATTGTGTGAAGCGGTAAGGATGATACCACCGCTGGCACCTTCCATCGTAACTGCCAGTTCGGTAGTCGGTGTAGAAGCCAGGTCGATATCGACCACGTCCCATCCCATACCCATCAGGGTACCTACCACAACGTTCTTTACCATCTCGCCGGAAAGGCGGGCGTCGCGGCCTACTACAATTTTGTTGCTTTTAACGGTACACGTCTTACGGATAAGAGTGGCGTACGCTGAAGTGAATTTCACAATGTCGAGTGGATTGAGTCCCTCGCCTGCACTGCCGCCGATGGTTCCGCGGATGCCGGAAATAGATTTAATCAGTGTCATAGATAATAATTTAAATTATTTGGTTAGAAATGAAGTATCAATATATCTGATATTTACGTATGTCGTAGAAATAAGGATACACATACTGGCTGGCAGTCTGGTGTCCCATCTTCGAAGGAACAATCAGTTTTACATGAGCACGGTCGCGCACATAAGAAAGAGGCACAAGCCAACCCGGCGGTACAGCCGTTTTAT
The DNA here is from genome assembly GCF_030518095.1 of Bacteroides sp. ET489. Lineage (NCBI taxonomy): Bacteria > Pseudomonadati > Bacteroidota > Bacteroidia > Bacteroidales > Bacteroidaceae > Bacteroides > Bacteroides sp. ET489. The sequence goes on along the minus strand of NZ_JAULLJ010000013.1, from coordinate 15,352 downwards.
AATAAGAAAGCATATAACCGCTTATAAAAATGCCGGCAATGGAAGAAGAGGTTACCTGATAGAGGAACTCGTCTACATCGACTGCATTGATGTTGGACAAAGTTGTGTCCTTGTCGAGCAGGCTGTACTCCATGAAGCGTACCAGAACAATGTCGTTCGGCTTCACCGTATCGGCAGGATTTTCGGAGCCTTTGTCTACGATGTTCATGTAGACTCCACTGGCCAGCTGTACGTATTCGTTCTCGGCCGTCATCGAATCTTGTGCATAGAATTCGCTTTGCGAGATGACTTTGATGCCGTGTTCGTTGATGAAGTCGGCAATGGCGGCATCTTCTTCTTCGCGCATCTCGGCGTAAGTCTTTGTATTGTCGCAAGCCTGAAAAGCCAGGCTCAGTGCGAACAGGGTAAATAAAAATAAGGTAAGTTTCTTCATTTCTGTCAATTAGTAATTCTGTACAAAAGTATCTGATTTCCCCGAATATTGAAAGCCACGGACTGAAAGTTCGTATCTTTTAACCTTTCGTCACGTATGCAAGGCGTTGTGCACGGCTGCATACGGCACCGTAACGGTCTACTTCAGCAACAGGGGCTTGTATTTTTCCAACGCCTGTTCGAACACTTTTTTCGCTTCTTCCATCGTTCCGTAGAATTCGCCTCCCGAAGCGTTCAGGTGTCCGCCACCTCCGAAAAACTCGGCTGCCAGCTGATTGCAGGGGAAGGTGCCGACCGAGCGCAGCGATACCTTAATCATAGGCCGTTCGGTGTCCTCGCGCAGGAAACAGGAGAAGACAACGTTCTTGATGCTGAGCGGAATGTTGACAAATCCTTCGCTGTCGCCACGGATGTAGCTGAACTGGCTCTGTTCTTTCTTGGTCAGCGTGATGAGGGCAGCACGGTGCTCATGATAGACCTTCATCTGCGTCAAGACGTGCCCCATCAGACGCAAACGGCTTTCGGAATAAGTATTGAACACCTTGCGGTAGATCTCGTCTTTATCGATGCCTTTGGTGAGGAGTTCGCTGATGATGAAATAGATTTCGCGGTTGTTCGAGTTATACGTGAACCCGCCCGTATCGGTCATCATACCGGTGTAGATGCATTCGGCACACTCGCGCGTGATATCGCTGAAGTAGCCCATGCGGCAAATCAGACGGAACACCAGCTCCGACGTCGACGAAATCTGCGGATGCGAAATGGTAATCTTACAGAAATCCTCGGGATGCAGGTGGTGGTCAATCAAGATTTTGCGTGCCGGCGAGGCCAACACAGCTTCCTTCATGGCGTCGATACGGCTGGTGGCATTGAAGTCGAGGCAACAAATAACGTCGGCTTCGGCTATCAGCTTGTCGGCAAACTCCTTATAGCGATCGTACAACAGAATGTCCTTACTGCCCGGCATCCACTTCAGGAAGTCGGGGAAAGCGTTCGGTACAATCACGTTAGCAGTCTTATCCTGCGAGTTCAGGAAGTGCCACAATCCCAGCGAAGAGCCGATGGCATCGCCGTCGGGACCCACGTGCGACACAATCACCATCTTGTCCGCACGGTCCAGCCATTTGGCAAAATGGTCGATATTGGCTTGTTCAATAACTTTCGTCAACATGTTCTTTTCGTTTTACTTCGAAGCGGCAAAAGTACAAATAAAGTTTGGAAGGACAGGCACGCCGGACGAAATATTTCCCAACCCGCCCGCGAGCAACACTTGCATGGCTCGTGAGAGACACTTGTACGGCTCGCGAGAGACACTTGCACGGCTCACGAGCCACACTTGCGTCGCTCAAACGCCCCGGCAGAAAGGCCTAAACCCAAGAAAGACGAAAACAAAGAATTTGTTTAGAAAAGTTAAATATCACAACTTCCCAAAACAAATCTCTACCATTTCCGTTTAATGACAATGAAAACCCGCCGGAAAGATCCGACCGGACACATAGAAAACGCCGAAGCCGCAAATGTGCAATGAACAATTCGACTCAAACGACGTTTATAGTATACAAAAGCGCAATATGCCTTCACCCCAACCGGCGAGACACATCGCGCTTTTTTCATGGCCGAAGCCGAAAAAAGAACAACAGGTAAAAGAGATTCAGGATAACAAACGTATAACAGGTATTAGAGAGAACCACAACTTACAGAGACAGGATGAAAAAGATTGTTTGGATAACATTTTTATGCAGTCTGGCCTTTATCTCCTGCCAACAGGATGAATGGGCAGACTCCTTACAGACGGCGGCGGACACACCTACCGTCAGACTACGGAGCGACCGCTACGAGAACGACGGTGCCCACACCCGCCAAACTACCGAAACCGATGCCCCTTACGACCGGGTAGAATTCTACGTAGTCGATGAAGACGGCGCCATAGCCAGCGGCCTGAAGGGCATCTACAACCACCAAAACCAGGAAATCAAAATCGAAGGCCTGAAGGAAGGCGAATACGAACTGCTGATTCTTGCCATCAAAGGCAATCTGCTCGACGACGGGGCCACCATTCACCCCTTGAAGCAGAAAACCGACCAATGGATCAGCTTCCCGTCCGACCTGCAGAAACCTCTCGAAGCCGAATATTTCTATTCGAAGACCCCTTTCAGCGTCAGCCGCGAGGCCGTTGCCGGAGGTCACGAATACATCGTGCATCTGCCCGCCGAAATCGTGCAGAAGCGCATCATGGGGCGTCTCGACCTCGGCCTGCTCTACAACAACGACGACGTGCGTACTGCCGCAACGCAGAAGACACTGTCGTTTCACACCGGTACCTTCTACACAGCCTTCACCGGCGACGGAGGATATGCCGGACAAAGTAACGGGCAGACCGATCCCATCGAGCTGAACGACCAGAACACCTACTGGTTTATGCCTACCACCGCAGATGCGCAGATTAATGCCGAAATCAGCCTCACTACCACCCACTATCGGGGCGGTGAGCGCCAATGCAGCTACCTGTTCGGTGTAGACGCCATAAACCCTAACCGTATCGAACAGGTACACGCACGGATGGAGCATCCCGACGACTATCAGGGCACCATGTACGTCACCCGACAGGCTTACAACGAAGGTAATCATGCCAAGATACTGCAAGACGGAGAGTCCAAAACCATCTATGCCGACCCGGCACAACGGAGGTTCAACACGGCACACCCGCTGCAAATCAAGGTGAACGATGCCGGTCAGCTTCATGCCCGCTTCTATTCGCCTCGCGACCTGAAACGGGTGCTCATCAAGGCACAAATTCCGTCCGTCAGCAACGAGTATTTCGATTTGGCCTACTTCGACTCCATACCGGCTTTTGCCGACTTCTTTCACGAAGTCGCCTTCAGCAGCCGTAACGGCATGTACCGCACCGAGTCGGGCAAGCTGATCGAAATCGGCAATCTGACACCTGCACAGCTCGCCGGAGCCCAATACAAGATAGAGTCCGACGACCCGTACTGGGCCAAGATAAAATCCATCGTACACGGTTGGGACATCTACTTCAGCCTTTACGGAGGCGACCCCGACCTGCCAAACGGAGGCCCGGTAGGCAACTGGATGGGTATACGTCCCGTACATTGCCGCGAGGTAGTGGCCATGTTTATCAACTTCACTTACATGATCGGCATGGACGAACACGAAGAAATCCTCAGAGCCAACGAAGACATTCTATATGGCAACGGTGGTGTAGACGACAAGGTGACAGCCGATCAAGTACTCTCGCAGATGCGTAGAGAACGTACCCTGCAAGTAGGACTGGTATACTCGGGTAACGGTGTTATCGGACTGGGTGGAGGCATTATATTCGGAGCCTATCAAAACGCCTGGCTTACACACTACAATAACACCTACGCCTGCGAAATCATGTTCCACGAGTTGGGCCACGTGATGGGATACAACCACAGCAGTGCGTTCACCTACGGTCCTTGGGCACAGAAGCTGATGAACAACTTCTACGTCAACAATCTGCATCAGTTCCCCATCGACTCACCGTCGTACCTCAACAGCCGGAACAACCCGACCCTGTATCCCTGATGGCAAAGGCCTACACCGCACCATAGCCGTGCACACGTACTTATTAAAACTTAAAACAACGAACAATGAAATACAATTTTATTGCTTGCTGCCTCTTTGCGTCCCTACTGGGAGCCGGATGCACTGCCGAAACCGAATTTTCCGATACACCCGCCGCAGGACAGTTATCTGTGATTCTGCAACCTGCCGGGCTGCAAGGCACTGCCGCTACCACCGACGACAAACGGATGAACGACGTAAAAGCTTTCCGTTTCGACGACGGACAGTTGCAGGAAACTTACGGTCCGCTGGTACCCGGCGATGACGGCCGCTGCTATCTGAATCTCGCCGACAACCGCGGAACCCTCTACTTCCTGGCCAATGCCTCGCAAGTAACAGCCTTGGAAGCACTGGTACCCGGCGCTACTACCCTCGACGACTTTCTGGCCCTCTCGGCTTCGACCAGCGATATGACGGAACACGGACTGTTGATGAGCGGTAGGGAGGAACTGGGCAGTCAGTCAGCGTCGGAACTGACCGTTGCCATGACACGCAGCGTTGCCCGCATCGACCTCGAATCGACCGACCAGGGTGTAGAAGTGCTGCAAGTCAGTATCGACGGCCTGGCCGACGAAGGTTACCTTAACCCGCAGGCAACCGCCACCCATCCTCAGGATGCAGCGACCACCCGCTTCGACAAGCAGTATAACACTCCCCTGTCCAATGCCCGCGAAACAGTCTTTTACATCTGCGAGCAACAGGGCACAGACATACAGGCCGAAGTACTGGTGCGTTTCCGAAATGCGCTGCACAAGCTGAAGGCTACCCTACCCACCACCATCCGACGCAACACGGTCTACACCATCCATGTGTACGGACGCGGAGGTGACGTAATGATGAACATCAGCAACGGCGACTGGGAACAAGGCGATACCTCCGGTTCTGAAGCCCAAATCAAAGCAAGGGTTAATGTCGAAGCCTCTGCCTTACCGGCCAACGTCAAAGTAAACAGCACCTGCGACAGTGTCTTCATCCCCTATACCGAGAACAATTTTAACCTCGTTCTCGATGCCGAACCGGGAGCAACAGTCACAGTCGACGGACGCATCACCGGAGTCAGCGTACAGGCTACAGCTAGCCGTAACCTTGAACCGGTAGCACGCCTTGCAGTGAGCAATGTTCACCGTCTGCCCGGTACCATACGCGAATACATCTATGCCGATGTATACCAAGAGCAGATCCACAAAGGGCGCATCGTGCTTGCTTTCTTGCCCAGTCCTATCCAGCTCGAAGGCAGCATTATCCTCGATGAAGACGGTATATGCGACTTCGGCCGATACATAGAAGGAGAACTGGGACGTCTCACTCTGCCCGCTGGTAAAATAGCTACAGTAGAAACGGACAACGGACAGACACCGTGGATAAAACTGGCTGAGGATGCCGGCAGTTATCGCATACTGGGCGGATGGAAACCCAACGATCCCGAAGCCGACGGACGCATGCAGGAAGCCCGCCTGGTCATCACCGACAGCGACGGAAGCAACCGCGAAGCTTATCCCATACGGCGCAGAAACAGGGGACTCCCCGTTGTCAACATCGACGGAACCTGGTGGTGTAAATACAATCTGCGGGGTAACGTCAAGAGTTTCAGCGACCAGATCAGCATAGCCGATGACCTGGCAACAGGAACCGGCGTACTGGAACGCCTGACCACCTGCAGCGACGACGAGCTGTTGGTTCTAATGGGCGGACAGTATCAGGGTGGCAATCCTGACGAACTGCCACTGAGCCACAACGGAACTGCATTCTACCACGAAGGGATGAAAGGCTCCGCACAAAACTGGGGGCAAATACCTGCCACGCAAATGGCACCCGATGGCTATCAGTTGCCAACATACGACGATTATGCTTTCTTCGTGTGGAGCACCAACTGCAATATCGGAGGTGTAGGTACCCGAACCCACCAGAACAGCCAGGGACAAACCATTACCGTGAACATTGTAGAACGTGAAGCCCGATTTCTGGACCAATCCTACGGTACGATAGCCTTTTACGACTTCGAGTACGAAGGCAATCACTGGACACTGTACGGACTAGGACATCAATGGAACAACACTGCCGGAAACATCGCACAAATGTCCATCATAATGGCCATTACCGGAAACACATCGAGCAGCTGGTACATGGAAGGCTATGCACAAGCCAGCCGTCCGGGGCAGAACTGGTTCAAATTTACAGCACAAAACTCTACCAAGACCCGTGCAGTACGCTGTATCAAAAGTCCGGTAGAATACATATACAACTAATACAATCACTGTTTCAGCCGATAGCTGACAACATGTAGTTTACATTTTATATTATTAACCAAAACTAAACAAACGATTATGGAATTGAAGTTTATGAAGGCTATGACCTTTGCAGTATGCACCACATTTGTGATGACGTCTTGTACGAACGATGCAGAAGAAAATCTGCCGTCCGGCAACCCGGGTACTACAATCATCAATGCCCGACTGGCCGCCTACGAAAGTCTGATTCAGGCTGCTGATGGCGAAAATGACATAACCGACGTTAAAGCTTTCCTGTTCAGAGATGGGAAAATGACAAAAATCTACGAACTGGGAGCTCCTGAATCCGAGAACTATAACCTGCAAATAGACAGCCGTTCGGGTAATCTTTACCTGTTGGCTTATACGGGCGGAACCATCCCCACCGAAGGTCTGGAAGGGACAGAACTGGATGAAACGAACTGGAAACAAAGTATCATCAACATGCCTGCTAAAACAGAACACTTCTTCACCGGAATGCTGGCTTTGGAAAGCACCGGAAGCCAGACAAGCACTGCTTCTGTATCGCTGAAGCGCGGAATGGCACGTTTCGACCTGGCCGTAGAATCGATCGAGGAAGTATCGGTAAAGAACGTCACTGTACGCAATCTGGCCAATTCGGCTTACCTGTTCCCGCAAGAAGGTATCCAGTCGCCGTCCAACGCCAACCGCAAGGATACAACCGTGGTATTCCAGCAACCTATCACCGACGGCAAATCGGGGATGCTCTATGTATACGAACAGGAGAACCAGAGCATAGAAATCAGCGCGACAGCCGTTATCGGCGGTGAAGAGAAGACACTGACCAAAGCCTTCGACGGTCCGCTGAAGAGAAATACCGTCTATACCATTACCGTACGTCAGGATCGCCTCGATATCAAGCTGAACGTATCGTACGACGAATGGGAAGAAGGTACCAACACCGACCTGACTCCTTACAGACGGCGACGCTAAATGCCAGTTGTAAGTTTTTGAGTTTTTAAGTTCCTGAGTTTTTGAGTTTGCGGGGTTCCTACTTTTCTACAGAGAGGGAACTCTACAAACTCAAAACTGAAGGAACCCAAAAATTCAAAAGAGTCAGGAACCTTAAAACTTAAGAAAGCAGAAACTTAGAAACTTAAAAACTCGGGAACTTAAAAGCTTAAAACTTATGAACATCCAAAGATACATTACACGGACAACTGCCCTGCTGGTAACCCTGCTGATGCTGAATGCCTGTTCGGACGAGCATACCAACGAAAACTTCGCCGACAACAGCCATACCTTGCTTCGGGTTAGCCTCAGCCATTTCAACGCCGAAGGACAGGCACAACCCGTATCCGGCGAGAACCGCATCGAACGCATGGATGCCTATTTCTTCGAAGATGGGGTATTGACCGAATACCATCCCCAACTGACAGCCGAAAGCGAGAACAGCTACAACCTCGACCTGCAACGTCGAGCTGGTACGCTGTACGTGCTGGCCAATGCGGAAACTGGTCTAGTGCCCGAAACCGGTGTGCTGACCGAAGCGGACTTCCGCCAACAAACCCTTACGGTCGCAAACGGACACGTACAGCCCTTCCTGACCGGACAGATCGGACTAAGCGGACAAGCCGTCAGTACCATTCCTCTGACACTGAAGCACGGAACGGCTCGACTCGACTTCCGCGCCCGCGTAGCAGGCAGTTTCAGCGTACACCAGTTCGGAGTAAGGAGTGCGGCGAAACAGACATTTGTCCTTCCGCAAACCGACGTACAGACACCGCAGGGAGCCGAAAAAGAAGACATCCTGCTGACCTTCGACCAAGGACTGAAACAGGACTCGGCAGCCATCATGTATCTGTACGAGCAGACCAACCCCGACCTGAAAGTTTACGTAAAAGCCGAGATGGACGGAACTACCTACGAAATGGAACAGCCCTTACCCGAAGTACTGAAACGCAACACAATCTACACCATAACCCTACGCAAGGACCTGAGTGGAGCACACCTCGTGGTTGAGGAATGGGCAAAAGGCGAAGATACCGAACTCATCCCCAGTCTGGACAGCCGGCTCACCGTTGACCGGTCTGCCTCGCAACTGCCCGACGATGTACAGGTGACCGACGGAGGAAGTACACTCATTTTCCCGCACAACGCCACCGAAGTGCTGCTGGCCGTAGACTGTGATGACGAACTGGAGATGCTCCCCCTCGAAGGCTATCCGCTGACCGTAGAGCCCGTGACACAGACACGCGGAATCGAAGGTAAGAACCTGTTTCGGATACGCAAATTGCTCTATCCGCCGGGCCATGCCAGCGATGAAGCCAGCCTGCAGTTCCACCGCAAAGGACTGGACAACTCCTATCCCGAAGACCACATTCGCTTGGTGTTGCAAGCCAACCCGACGCAAATGGAAGGATTGCTGGATTTTGATTTGCAAAATTATGCCCACCGTTTCGACCATTACATCGACAACGAACTGGCAACAATCACCTTGCCCGAAGAAAAAGAAATCTTTGCCGAGTTCAACGAAGGTGAAGATCCGTGGATGAAAATCGCTCCACAAGAGGAAGGCAGCAACGTCTATCGTGTACTGGCCGGCTGGAAGCCCAACGATCCTACTGCCAACGGACGGGTACAGGAAGCACGAATCGTCATCCGCAACAAAGCCGATGGTTCGGCACGCGAGGCATATACCGTGTCGCGCCGCAATTACGGACTACCTGTCACCTGGCTGCACGGCGTATGGTGGTGCAAGTACAATGCCCGCGGCAACTCAAAATCGTTCGACGACCAGATTCTTTCGTCCAACGACCCTGCCGTAAAAGCCGGAACCACGGTATTCAACTACCTGCGCGACTGCACCATCGACGAGTTCTACGACCTTTGGGGCTGGGCTTATCAGGGAGGACGCACACAGGGCATGCAAGTAATAGTACAAGACGGCGTCGCCGTGCTTGACGGATTCACCACAGCGGGCAACACACACATGAACAAGCTGGAGCCCACCATCCTTGCCCCCGACGGCTACGAGGTGCCCAGCATGGAAGAGTTCAACCGCGTATTCGATGCCACCGACCACGTATGGGTGATGTGGAACGGAACCCATATCCTGAAGAATCCCTGGGAAGGGCACAGCAAGATACAGCGCGAACAGCGCCGGCGGAACGATCTCGTCATCGACGAACTGGCTCTGAACGACCTCATCTACATCGCCATGAAGAGTCCCGACTTCACGCAATACGAGCCTGTTGTGTGGTATGGCCCGTCTGCCCAATGGAATACATCGGGCATCTACCACGGCCACTACAACAACATACTGTTTACCGTATATTCGCCCACAGGCAGCGGATGGTATTTCAACGGCAGCATGGCCGGCCTGTACCTGACGCAAAACGGTGCCGGAGTGCACGATACCCGTATCCTGCGCTTCAAGAAGTCGCCCGTGGAGTACATCTACGGTGAAGAGTAAGGGATCATTCTGATTCTGAGATAGAAAAGACGGAGAGTAGCGTTCAACACGACGATTTGTTGAACGCTACTCTCCGTTTCGTTTTTATATTTCCCGAAGCCATTCTATATTTGCAGCCGGAAGGGACAGGACGAACTATGCACGTATGGTTCGTGAGCCACACAAGTGTGGTTCGCAAGCCACACAAGTGTCTCTCGCGAGCCGTGCAAGTGTGGCTCGTGAGCCGTATAAGTGTTGTTCACAAGCCATGCAAGTGTATTCGCACGTCATGCTTGCACAGTCTGTGCACCGCAACAGCCCGCAAATATTACACAATATGTCGTCAATAATCCCTTTTCTGCAACATTTAAGGGCAAAAAGGCAGGTTGAACCTGCCTGCGGTACACAAAGCATAGCATAGCAAAGCATAGCATATCCCCTCCTTCATAGTTCCCCCGAAAGCGTGGGAACTGCCGGAACGGCCCGGAGGCCTTGGAGGAGGCTTAGGCTTTCAACGCTTCTTCATCACGCTGTTCACCACACGGACGGTAGAGACGAGCTTGTTGGTCGAGGTAAAGACGTCCACGTTCCAGACATGCGACGAGCGTCCCTTGTGGACGATGGTACCCACGGCCCGCACCGTATCGCCTTCGAGTGCCGACGAAATGTGATTGCCGCTCACCTGCATCCCCACGACCATCTCGTCGGGTTGGCAAAGAATCATCGAACCCAGTCCGGCCACCGTCTCGGCCAGTGCCAGTGTGGCTCCTCCGTGCAGAATGCCGAAAGGCTGCCGCGTACGATGGTCCACCGGCATAGTAGCCTCCACACGATCCTGATCGGCGTAGGTGTACTGTATTCCCAGATTACCCATCAGGGCGTGGCGTGCCTGAGCGTTCAGCTGGTCAAGGGGAACATCGCCGATGCGCACTTCGGCCAGTATCATTTTCTCAACGGCTGCTGCTACACCGTCTTCCTCGTTCGAGGCAGTGATGTAGTCGGCACAAGCCTTCACCGAGTCGGGTGCCTGCCCCATGGCTACGCCCATGCCGGCCAGCTGAAGCATGGCTACGTCGCACGTACCGTCGCCGATGGCCATTACTTCCTCGCGCTTCACGCCCAGATGTTCGAGCAGGGCACCCAGCGTATTGGCTTTATCAACCGAGCAGGGCACTACCTCCAGGAAGAAGGGTTCGGAGCGGAATACGTCGAGCACGCCACTCAGACGTTTCTTCCAGTGCTCTTCAAGGGCTACCAGTGCCGCTTCGTCGTCGCTCACCAGCATGCACTTGCACGGGGCAAAGTCGATGGCGGTCGAGAACTCTTCCTCCTCTATCACGACCAGGTCGTTCAGTTCGGCTTCGTCCAGCACATGTTCGTCGTCCGAGTTGTTGGTCAGAATCAGGTTATCGTGGTAAGTAAACAGGGCAAAGCCGTTCTTCCGGGCTTTCTTCTCCAGGTAAGGCAACATTTCGGGGTTGATCCGGCGTTCGAAAAGTATCTCTCCGTTCTGTGCATTGATAATCTGGCAACCGTTGTACGACAGGATAAATCCACCGTAATTGCCCAGTTCCAGGGTTCTGGCCACTTTCATCAAGCCGTACGACGGACGACCCGATGCCAACACCACACGCACGCCCATCTGCTGTATCTTCAGCAGGGCCGACAAGGTACGCTTCGTAATCTCCTTTGCGTCGTTCAGCAGCGTACCGTCTACATCAAGAACCAATAGCTTGTACTTCATGGCAATAAAGATTTAATGGTTTCCTCTATTGGGACACAAAGTTAAGGATTTGAACGAGATAAACAATTTTCTTTACGCTTTTTAAGGAGGGACGAGGGACAAGTTAACGAGGAGACAAGGAACAAGAGACAAGGCTACAGACAGCAAGAGCGCTTCCTATGTACTTATCACCTTTCCCCTCATCACCTCCTTCCTCGTCAACTCGTCCCCTTGCCAACTCGTCAACTAATAAATCAAGTACACCAGCCTCGTCACCAACAGCAGCGCCACTCCACCCAATGCCCAGTAGACAGCACGTGCCGTAGGGCGATACAGTGCCCTGCAAAGCAGGTAGATGCATACATAAATCATGATCAGTTCTGCCACATGCAGCCTAATGCCGTCGACCGACGAACCCGGCAACGACTCTATCCAGCGCAGTCCCTCGTTTTGCAAGCGCACCAGCACCCGAAGTCCCTCAGCCAGCGGTTGTTGCAACACGGGGAAAGGCGTAAGCAGCAGTACGCCCACCGCTACATACAGCACCAGCGACACCAGCGGAATCACCCATAAGTTAGTCAGCAGAAAATGGACAGAAAACCGTCCGAAGTAGAATGCCACCAGCGGAGCCGCCCCCACCTGTGCCGCCAACGAAACCGCCAGCAATCCATACACCCATCGCAGGAAACGGTTGCCGAATGGGCACAGCGACCACAATCCCGGCATCAGCAACAGAATAGCCGCCACTGCCGAGAACGACATCTGGAAACCTACGTCGAACAGCCAGCACGGACGCCAGCACAGCATCAGGAATGCAGCGACAATCAGTGCATCCATCGTCAGCACCTTTTCGGTACGCAGTCCCACCACCACAAACAGCGAACACATCAGCACCGCACGCACCACCGACGACGAAAGCCCCGTCAGGAAAGCAAACGCCCACAACAGCCCCACAGCTACCAGCGACAGAAAAGGCTTCAAACGCCTCCACCGCTTCCACAAGGGTACGAAAAACACAAGAATCAACGCATAGATGAAACCGACGTGCAGTCCCGAGAGTGCCAGTACATGACTGGCTCCCGACACAGAATACGTTTCCATAAGTTCCTTGCTCAAATCGGTCTTGTCGCCCAGAGTCAGCGCGGAAAGCACCGCCAACTCATCGCCTGCAAACCCCAGACGACGATAGATGCCCAGCAACTCTTCACGCAGGTCGAGTGCCTTCTGCCGCAGGGTACGTTCCGAGGAATGCCCCGTCTTTATCCATTTCCCCGCGGGCACATAGGCCGTACCGCTCACACCGTTGTGTTTCAGGTAGCGGGCATAGTCGAACCCGGCCGCCACACCCTCGTTGGAAGGAGGTTTGAGCCGCGCTCTTACCCACAGCGTGTCGCCCCGCTGCAAGGCAAGCGAAACGGAATCTTTAGCTATATAGAACAGAAATTCAGGTCGCCCGTAGCAGAGCGAAAGCGTATCGCCCCTCGCCTCGGCCAGCAACCTGGCCCGGCACATGACGGTCTTGGGCTTCGGTTCGGGAACCTCAGTCAGCAGAATCTGGCAGTCGGAAATCCCGTTTCCGACGTCGTAGTGCGTAAGCTTCAGTTGTTGTCCCATCAGCAAAAAGCCAATGGTAAACATCGTCGCATAAACCACCAGTCCGAAAAGAACTCTGCCAGAACGTCGCAAGCACACCATCAGCAGCACACATGCCACCCCTACTGCCAGGCTGACGTCCGTCCATTGCCACGACGGGCAATAGTCGGCACACGCGATGCCAGCCATCAGCATTACCAACAGCCGCAGGAAAGGATGTCGCCGCCAGACAGACGACATTTACAGCCGCTTTAACGAACGGATAGCCTCTTCCTGATCGGGAGCCGCAAACACGGCACTGCCCGCTACCAATACATCGGCACCGGCAGCCACCAGCCGCGCACCCGTTTCCAGATTCACGCCGCCATCCACCTCGATCAGGGCATCCGAACCCGAAAGCGTAATCAGTTCGCGCAGCTCGCGTACCTTCTCTATCGAATGTTCGATGAACTTCTGTCCGCCAAAGCCGGGATTGACACTCATCAGCAGCACCATGTACACGTCGTTGATGATGTCCTTCAGCATGCACACCGGAGTGGCCGGATTGATGGTCACCGCCGGCTGCATGCCCGCCTCACGAATCTGTTGCACCACGCGGTGCAGGTGGGGACAGGCTTCGTAGTGCACGTTCATCACGTGTGCGCCCAGTGCCTTCACTTCGGGAATAAACTTCTCGGGCTGCACTATCATCAGATGCACGTCCAGCGGTTTGTGTGCCAGCTTGGCAACGTACTTCAGCACGGGGAAGCCGAAAGAAATGTTGGGCACAAACACACCGTCCATGATGTCGATGTGCACCCAGTCGGCTTCGCTACGGTTCAGCATCTCAATGTCGTCCGCCAGATGACCGAAGTCGGCAGACAGGATAGAGGGAGAAATAATCGGTTTCATAACACAGTCATAGTATCTCTAAAGGTTCTGTTCTCTGTTTCATCTCACGAAGCGCGCCTCGTCCGTCAGCCGGAAGCCGCGCAGCAGTTCGTCGGTCTTCAGCCGTTTCTTGCCGGGAAGCTGCAAGGCGCAGATGCCCACAAATCCGTCGGCTGCCGCCACGCGGATGTAGGTCTTGCCGTCGGTCTGCAGCGTACCGGGCTCCAGCGAATGGGGCGTCATGATCTTTTCCGTCTGGAAGATTTTCACCACGACCGGTTCGCCTTCCGGCAGTTTCAGCTCTGCCCATGCGGCAGGATAGGGCGAAAGGCCGCGCACAAAGTCGTAGATGCGCTTCACCGGCTGGTTCCAGTCGATGCGGCATGTCTCCTTGAAGATTTTGGGAGCCGGTTTCAGCTCGCCCGTCACGCCCATCTCTTCCTGCGGGATGCTGTGGATGCTGCCGTCCAGAATGGCGTCCACGGTTTCGGTCACCAGTTTGCCGCCCAGCACCATCAGCTTGTCGTGGACGATGCCCACGTCGTCGGTATCGGCTATGGGGACGCGCACCTGCTGGATGACTTCGCCCGTATCAATCTCGTGTTTCAGGAAGAAAGTCGTGATGCCCGTCTCCGTCTCGCCGTTGATGACTGCCCAGTTGATGGGCGCCGCGCCACGATATTGGGGCAGCAGGGAGGCGTGCAGGTTGAAGGTTCCCAGGCGGGGCATGTTCCACACCACTTCGGGCAGCATGCGGAATGCCACCACAATCTGCAGGTCGGCCTTCCAGGCACGCAAGGCTTCCACAAACTCCTCGTTCTTCAGTTTCTCGGGCTGAAGCAGGGGCAAGTTATGTTCCAGCGCATACTGCTTGACGGGCGAGTATTGCAACTTGTGTCCGCGACCGGCAGGCTTGTCGGGCATGGTGATGACGCCCACTACGTTGTAACCGCCTTCCACCAGGCAGCGCAGGGCCTCCACGGCAAAGTCGGGAGTACCCATATATACAATGCGTAAATCTTCTTTCTTCATTTGTCTAAGGATTTTAGGGGCAGCCGCAACAGGTGAAGCCGCTTTAGTTATCCGCAAAGGTAGGCAATTCTTCCTTATCGTCAAAGATTTATCTTTAGAATGGTGAATGGTTAATGATTAATGGTTAATGAAGGGAGATGGTGAAGCAGAAAAGCGAAAAAAATATAAGAAAGATATTGATATATAATGATAAAATCTTATTTTTGCGATTAGTTCATAGCACACAAATCTGATATTTATGGCAGAAAAGCACTCTGTAATAAGCACAACGCGTATGGCCAGCTTCGCAAACAAAGAGCAGCCTTCCCCCCTTTACTGGCAAAGGGAGGTTTCTTGTGTGCCCTTTTCCATTCATCATCCATCCAATAAGTCAGCTAAGAATTTGGATATGTGTGGAATTTGTGTAAACAC
>NZ_JAULLJ010000129.1:0-587 GCF_030518095.1 Bacteroides sp. ET489 | reverse complement strand
CTGTACTTCCTGCCATTTTCCTGCACTATCATCCGCTTGTTCTTCAACACTGTGATGAGTTTAACCAGCTTGTTGTCGCTTAACGGAACACCCACCAAGGCATACGACTCTTTCAATGCTTTGCTCAGTTCCTTATATCCGTATTCGTCCTGTAACGAAAATGCTGCTTCCAGTGCTATCCGGTGCTGTTGCTCGGAAATGTCCTTGCAGGCATCGAACCTTTCGCCTTGGGGTCTGCCGGGTGCTTTGGCTTCTGTCTGATAATCCTCTATCAGTTCGGGCAGTGCCCTGTCATTAATGCGGAAGGCAAATGGCTCGAAGTCCATTGCACGGATGTGCATGGCGGAAACCTTGCTTATGTCCCCGTTGCTCTTGTCCTTTTCAACAAGTAGCACGGTTTCTGCCTTGTTGTTCAGTTCCGTGCCGATATGTCCCCTCGCGTTCTCATCCCCCTTGTTCTGGTGGAGTATCGTGTGGATATGTATCTGCCTGTCGTCCGTCCACTGCATCAGTTTCGATATGATGCGTGTCGATTCGCTGGGGCTGTTGATGTCATACACCATGTCACGGATACCGTCTATCACCAC
>NZ_JAULLJ010000128.1:0-596 GCF_030518095.1 Bacteroides sp. ET489 | reverse complement strand
TCCCTCGATAAATTCGCGGATGGCGCTTTGCCGTTCCAGTTCTTTGGCAAAGTACTGAAAAACAGGTTGCCAATCGCCTTGTAAAGCCATTCCTTTAACAAGCATAGAAAGCTGTGACATGTCCATATCAAAAACTGAAGCATTGCGGTAGGCTTCAATTAGGTAGGTATACAGCTGTTCGCGTACAGTCAGATTGGGAATGCCTAAAATAGGACTACCAAAATCCGTCCCTTGTATAGACAACATACCGAAATAGAACAGCAGACTCTTGAAATTCTCCGTGTCGACCATCCGTTCGGCAGGGAAAGATTGTGCGATGTTGGCCGTCACCTTTCCCTCTACTACCAGTTGCTGGATAACGGAAGTATTAACACCTAATCGTTTGTCTATCTGCACCAAGTGGCGAAGTTTGTTGTAGTCTGTGCGGATGTTGGTATCGACCATCATCTTAGGCGGTTTATGCCGTTGCATATATTCATTAAGAAAGTATAATGTCATGTCTGAGTTGAACATGTGCTCGTCTGACATATCCTCTGAGAAACAGTAGTTGTCATACCATGGCCGCATCTCTTCTAACAGATCATCCACCGTAACCT
>NZ_JAULLJ010000127.1:0-639 GCF_030518095.1 Bacteroides sp. ET489 | reverse complement strand
TGCAACAGACATGTACATGATTTCCTGACCAGTAACAGAATAGCGGAGCCTGCCGGATTTGAATATCAGGGATTCAGAATGTTCCGCTTCAATCCTGACAGGTTGAAGGAACTCGCACCCGAACAGTTCAAGACAATCAGCGCCAAACTGCCACCACAGGATGACATGATAAAGGACATCATCTATCAGGAAAGACGTTTCCCTTTGAGAACTGTTCAAGACATTCACGGAATATATCTTGTTTCAAGCAAGGAACTGGAAGAATCTCTGATTGAAGGAGTACGGAACCTGGATGCTGCGGCAAATGAACTACTGGATGGCATCTGCCTGTTCTGCTCCACACAGGAACTGCGCTATCTTACGGATGCAGAACTGATAGAAACAATCTACGCACAATAAAAAGGAGGAACAAATATGAAAACCGGAGACATTGTATTTCTGAGACGTCCCTATAAGGGATACCGTGCCGTCGAACTGATGGAAAGACTGGAATGCCGCTGGCTGGTCAGGATTGTCGAGAGCGGTCTTGAACTGGAGGTATATGAAGATGAACTTATATCAGAATTTTAATACGGATAAAGTGTTATGAAAAAATATCAGTTTGCATTCCATTCGGAAATAATCGGCTATACCTCTCCC
>NZ_JAULLJ010000126.1:0-639 GCF_030518095.1 Bacteroides sp. ET489 | reverse complement strand
AGGAGAGGTATAGCCGATTATTTCCGAATGGAATGCAAACTGATATTTTTCCATAACACTTTATCCGTATTAAAATTCTGATATAAGTTCATCTTCATATACCTCCAGTTCAAGACCGCTCTCGACAATCCTAACCAGCCAGCGGCATTCCAGTCTTTCCATCAGTTCAACGGCACGGTATCTCTTATAGGGACGTTTCAGAAATACAATGTCTCCGGTTTTCATATTTGTTCCTCCTTTTTATTGTGCGTAGATTGTTTCTATAAGTTCTGCATCCGTAAGATAGCGCAGTTCCTGTGTGGAGCAGAACAGGCAGATGCCATCCAGCAATTCATTTGCCGCGACATCCTGCTTTCGTACTCCTTCGATTAAAGATTCTTCCAGTTCCTTGCTCGAAACAAGATATATTCCGTGATTGTCCTGAACAGTTCTCAAAGGGAAACGTCTTTCCTGGTAGATGATGTCCTTTATCATGTCATCCTGTGGTGGCAGTTTGGCGCTGATTGTCTTGAACTGTTCGGGTACGAGTTCCTTCAACCTGTCAGGATTGAAGCGGAACATTCTGAATCCCTGATATTCAAATCCGGCAGGCTCTGCTATTCTGTTACTGGTCAGGAAATCATGTACATGTCTGTTGCT
>NZ_JAULLJ010000125.1:0-711 GCF_030518095.1 Bacteroides sp. ET489 | reverse complement strand
GGGGTGAGGACGGTGCCGACGGCAAGGATGGGAAGGGCATACAGGGTATCACTAATTACTACCTTGCCAGTTCTTCATCTTCGGGTGTCACCACTTCTACATCAGGGTGGCAGACCGCCGTACAGACCACTACCGCTACAAAGCGATACCTGTGGAACTACGAACGCATAACCTATACTGATGGCACTACGGTAAACACCACACCTGCTATCATCGGCATGTACGCCGCTGACGGGGCGGACGGTATCGACGGGCGTGGCATACGGAGTGTCAGGGAGCAGTACGGCGTATCGTCTCAACAGGGCGTGCAGCCGTCTTCATGGCAGGATACCATGCCCACGCTGTCTGCTACGAACAAATACCTGTGGAATCGAGAGACTACCACCTACACAGACGGATCTACTGATACGCGTACCCACATCATAGCCGTTTATGGTGACAAGGGAGACCAAGGGGCACCCGGTACGCCAGGCTCCGACGGCAAGCCGGGACAGGACGGGCAGGACGGACTTCCGGGTTGTATCATCCGCCGTGCCGAATGGGTGGCAGGCATCGAATGGCGTAATGACGAGGCACTAACTTCGGGCACTCGTTACCTCGACGTGGCACTGGCACGCGACGACTCTACCGCCACCGGCTACCGGGCATTCAAATGCCTGAAGACGCACGTGTCCACCGATTCAACGTCGCCCCTGCTATCCGGTGGTACCA
>NZ_JAULLJ010000124.1:0-711 GCF_030518095.1 Bacteroides sp. ET489 | reverse complement strand
AGGGTGAGGACGGTGCCGACGGCAAGGATGGGAAGGGCATACAGGGCATCACCAATTACTACCTTGCCAGTTCGTCATCTTCGGGTGTCACCGCTTCTACATCGGGGTGGCAGACCGCCGTACAGACCACTAACGCTACAAAGCGATACCTGTGGAACTACGAACGCATAACCTATACTGATGGCACTACGGTAAACACCACACCTGCCATCATCGGCATGTACGCCGCTGACGGGACGGACGGTACCGACGGGCGCGGCATACGGAGTGTCAGGGAGCAGTACGGCGTATCGTCGAAACAGGGCGTGCAGCCGTCTTCGTGGCAGGACACCATGCCCACGCTGTCTGCCACGAACAAATACCTGTGGAATCGCGAGACTACCACCTACACAGACGGCTCTACTGATACGCGTACCCACATCATAGCCGTTTATGGTGACAAGGGAGACCAAGGGGCACCCGGTACGCCGGGCGCCGACGGCAAGCCGGGACAGGACGGGCAGGACGGACTTCCGGGCTGTATCATCCGACGTGCCGAATGGGCGGCAGGCATCGAATGGCGCAACGACGAGGCACTAACCTCGGGAACGCGCTACATTGACGTGGCACTGGTACGCGACGACTCTACCGCCACCGGCTACCGGGCATTCAAATGCCTGAAGACGCACGTGTCCACCGATGCCACGTCGCCCCTGCTATCCGGCGGTACCG
>NZ_JAULLJ010000123.1:0-713 GCF_030518095.1 Bacteroides sp. ET489 | reverse complement strand
TTTCCGGTAATGCTCCTTCTGACTTGTAGTAATTGACCATCTGACGTACTTCTTCCGTGCTGAAACCGATGATACTATTGAATTCCGGCTTCATGCTGATGTTTGTTCCGATGTTGAATCCGCTGGTTACGTCATCCATCGTAACGGGGCTGACACCGGTAATGAACAAACGGTCAATTGCTGCATCGGGTCCGGTAGTAGCTGCTTTGATGACATTGAAGAACTCACGGATAAATCCTTCGCCATGTGTCGTCTTGCGGTAGCGTTCCGTGCCGTAAGTGGCCAGTAGGGTATTGGTGAAGTTGTCGTACTCGTCAATCAGCAGATAGATATGCGGGCAGTTGTTGTCGCTGATATAGCGGGCAAGCGCATCCAACATCAGACCGGGAGAATCATTGAAAATGCTCAATTCACTCCAGATCTCACTACCCAACAAATACTCGTATTTCTTCACAAAACGAGTGATTGTAGAACTACAGTAGGTTTTAAACGATTGCTCCATTTCATCAGGATTGGAACTAACAATGGAGAAATTGAATCTGAGTACCAAATACTTATTATGCACCTTTGTAGCATGCTTCCCGATATACAGTTCACCGAAAAGTTCTTCGAAACGGTCGGCATAATCTACGCTGTAATATGTCTCCAGCATGGCCAGAAACAGCGACTTGCCGAAACGGCGGGGACGGAGCAGGAAAAGATAATTCGGCTGA
>NZ_JAULLJ010000122.1:0-715 GCF_030518095.1 Bacteroides sp. ET489 | reverse complement strand
CTTCCGGTAATGCCCCTTCTGACTTGTAGTAACTGATCATCTGACGTACTTCTTCCGTGCTGAAACCGATGATACTATTGAATTCCGGTTTCATGCTGATGTTTGTCCCGATATTGAATCCGCTGGTTACGTCATCCATCGTAACGGGGCTGACACCGGTAATAAACAAACGGTCAATCGCTGCATCGGGTCCGGTAGTAGCCGCTTTGATAACATTGAAAAATTCACGGATAAATCCTTCACCATGTGTCGTTTTGCGGTAACGTTCTGTGCCGTAAGTGGCCAATAGGGTATTGGTAAAGTTGTCGTACTCGTCAATCAGCAGATAGATGTGCGGACAGTTGTTGTCGCTGATATAGCGGGCAAGCGCATCCAACATCAGACCGGGAGAATCATTAAAGATGCTCAATTCACTCCAGATTTCATTCCCCAACAGATACTCGTATTTCTTCACAAAACGAGTGATTGTGGAACTACAGTAGGTTTTAAACGATTGTTCCATTTCATCAGGATTGGAACTAACAATGGAGAAATTGAATCTGAGCACCAAATACTTATTATGCACCTTTGTGGCATGCTTCCCGATATACAGTTCACCGAAAAGTTCTTCGAAGCGGTCGGCATAATCTACGCTGTAATATGTCTCCAACATGGCCAGAAACAACGACTTGCCGAAACGGCGGGGACGGAGCAGGAAAAGATAATTCGGCTGGTC
>NZ_JAULLJ010000121.1:0-780 GCF_030518095.1 Bacteroides sp. ET489 | reverse complement strand
GCATAATTCAGGCTGCAAAGTAACTAACTTATTTCCTAAATAGGTTTCGATTGTATTTTATTGATAATCAATAGAATACATAATAAGAAAAGAACGTAAACGAGAAAACATGTGTGAATGGTTCGATTAAGAAAGAAAATGCAATTTGTTTATAATCAGGAGATTATCTAATTTGCATTATAGAGTATTATCAACCAAAAGTTCAATTAACACCACTTCATGACACTGGACGGGAGTATTATAAAACACTGATTTTAAGTACAAATAGAAGGAAGAAAAGTAGCTGATGCAATGGTGTTGACACCTATAATTGATACTTTTGGGTAAAAAGGTGTAAGGAAATTAGATAAAAAATTCCCGCTTACCGATGAAGTATCAGTAAACGGGAAAATATGAAGCTTAATGCTATACAATGGTAAACTGGATTAGGAAACAGCTTTACAACCTTACTTCAAAGCATTCCAGCTCCCATCCACGAAAGATTAGAGTGATAAGACGCAATTCTGTATTACCTTTCGTTTTCTGCACTTTCTCATCCGCAGCATACTGATGAAGTTGTTCGGCAGCTTGTGCTTTCAGATTGGCTATTTCGGCATCCGTGGCATTGCGACGGGCATATTTAACTTCCACAATGTAGCTGTAGGCTATTTCCGGCTGGCGAACCAGATCGGGCATCATGTAGAAATCGGCATAGCCTTTCGAGGATTCGTGCTCGGGGAAAATGATATAACCTTTAGTCAGTCCTAAGTATGCTAACAGGAAACCTTTTATGTGTGCTTC
>NZ_JAULLJ010000120.1:0-866 GCF_030518095.1 Bacteroides sp. ET489 | reverse complement strand
CTGATTTTCATGTGTGTCGCACTTCTGATGTGCGTAGTGGGTGTTTTCGCGGCTCAAACCGCAGGTAGTGAATCAGTGACGGCTGACTTTCTCGATGGCTTCAAGAGCTTTGTCGGACTGGCCACCGTGGTAGTTCCGGCAGTGGTAGGATTCATTGCTTCTAAGCTCCAGAACCCGATGAACCGCTGGGTGACATGCTGGGTGACGGCAGTTGTCGGTGTAGTTGTAACCTTTTTCTCCTGGTGGATGAATCTCGGCTTTCCTCCGTCGGATGCAAGCATCTGGATCGTGGTAATTGACGCATTGTTTGTCGCATTAGCATCGACAGGAATTGTATCCGTTGTAACAAGCGAATGGCTGGCCAACTTGTTCGGTGGTAAAGTTAAGAAGGAGTAATGGAGAAGCTACTTCACACCATAGCCCCGCAGCTGGCAGTTGCCGGGGCTTACTCATTTGTCGGTGAGATCAAGGGGGTTGTATTCGAACTTCGCTGGATGCTGGTATTTATCATCGTGATGATCATCGCAGACTTCGTTCTTGGTATCATTGACAGCGTGGTGAAACGAGGTGAGGATTTCCGCTTTAGCAGGGCGGGGCGGCGCACGATGTGCAAGTTTATCGAGTACAATTCGTACCTGGTACTCGGTTTTATGCTTGGCATCGCTATCCTGCAACCGGTTGGTATATGCAGCTATACCGTTTCGGCCATGTGCGGCCTTGGACTGGCCATCGTGTTTGAGTTTGACTCTATCATGGAACATATCTGCGTTATCCACGGTATCAAGAACAAAGTAAGTATCAAACGGCTGCTTGTTGGATATATAAAGAAGAAATATAATACGGCCGGTGAGATTATCGAGGAGGTG
>NZ_JAULLJ010000012.1:0-110912 GCF_030518095.1 Bacteroides sp. ET489 | reverse complement strand
AATGCCGTTGCCCTGTGCGTCATCGGCATAACGAATCCACGTGTAGTAAGTCCTTCCGTCCTGTCCCGGTGCACCGGGTACTCCGTCCTTTCCGGGCACTCCTTCTAAACCCTGTTCGCCATCGCTGGCCACCAGCGTATATTCATCGGAATTCACTTCACCAGTCAGCAGATAACCGAATGTCTGTCCATCCTCTGCAAAGATCAATCTGTTTCCGGCGCTGTCCGTCCACGTCCATAGCGGTGGATTCTGCGTGCCTTCCTTCAACCTGCACATCCACGAGCCCCACCCCATGCGGACGATGCCTAAATAAGGAACCTGAAGACCGGAATACCAGCCTCCTAAATTAGAGATGGAAGCACCTGCCGGGCCCTGTATGCTGCCTGCGCTACCCCATTTCGTACCGTTCCATACGTACAGGTTGCCGTCCACTATCCAGGCATCGTTTGGATGGTTGCCCTCGGAAGGGAGTTCTTCTATACTACTTTTCTCACCAAGCAGGTTGAACGACGTTCCGTCGGTACCCTTGTCCACCTGCAACAGCCAGTCCACGCTGTCCGCCGACGGTTCGGCATCCGTACCCGCTTCGTTGACGCACAGCCAAAGGCATCCGTCGTGGCTCACGCGATCATAATAATCACACAGCTTCTTGCCCTCTTCCTTCACAAGATCCTCCCATGCGCCGCGGTCGTTGGCTGTGCGGACGGGAGTGCCATCCGGCTTTACCTGCATGATTTTCCCGGTAAAATAAACATCGGTCGTGTATTCCGAATACCCTTCCATATTCAGGCCAAAGACGTTCAGGTTCGACAGGTCTCCGGACTGCTTGGCTATGTTACCCTTACCGATTTCCCAGGTATTCTGATGCCACAGATACCTTGTATAAGTACGGGTTTCGTAAACAGATGTCTGCCTGTCTTCACGCGTGAAACTGCCGTATGCCACAAACTTCATCTGTTCGAAAGGGTCGAAAGAATATTTCCAACTGTCTGAGACGGGCCGAATCTGGTACTTGAACTGCTCGTTCTTGTCACCCATCACCTCGGTAATCGTAAAATAAACCGTGCAGAATCCTGCAAAGGTTCGATTACCTCTACTGTCATCCGTATCTTCAGTGGCATTGTCAGAAGATGTAAGAGAGTGAAATATACCCATACAGATGTCACCGACAGCTACTGCGCCGATTTGCCCGTCCTCCAGCTTCAACGTACAGGTTTTGCTCTCAACATCCACCTTATCAATCAGTCCGCCTCCAGGTGCCCTCCATTTATCACCCAAAAATATCTCGATGCTGTTAAACCGAAATTCGGGAGCTTCAATATAGCGACGCGATGTCAGGGATTCTACTTCAGCATTTCCGTTTTCATCGATCTTTGCCCCAAATCCGGTCATACCTGAAGCATAGCCGTTTTTTCCAAAAATCGCACCGGCATGGAAAATAGCCGACTGCAAAAAAGTAAGGATACCTATAACTGTATCATCGACTTTCTTTCTGACAAATTCTTTCAGCGACCTCAATGCCGAAAACGCATTACTGTCAGATGCCGCTGTTTTATCATTTGCTTTAATAAGGTAAACGCCACCTCCTCCACCGACATAGGTCTGACCTTTATATGTAAGTGAATCCACCTTATCCTCAATCTCACTGATACGTGAATATGGCATGCTTTCACCGATGGTATAGACTGGACTATCCCAAGGAATATCCAAGTTCATTTCCCAGCCAAGAACACGGGAAATACGCCCGACTTCAAAGTAGGTGTCGTCCACCAGATTGATACGTTGCCCAAACTCGTATGTACGTAAAATCGGGTCTTCATGTACCCATTTGCTCGCCAAAGTTGTAGGGTAAGTACCGTCGTCCTTCTTTACCTTGTCGGCGTACTTTTGTGCCTTCTCCTTTAATTCCTGCTCGGCTGCTGGGACATACTGGTCGGACACCAGCTGTATGTCAAAACCCGAAAGAATATATTCGTCTCCGTCGGCAGGGTACATCATATCGTCTGGCAACGGGCGGCCGTAATCCTCGTTCCGGACGATTTCCCAAAGCTGATCACCACGAGTTTCATCCTTAGGTTCGGGGTTGAAGATCACACCGAACTCCAATCCGTTTAGTTTTCCGGACTGAAACTTAATCTTCAACTCCTGTCCTTCAAGAATATATTCATCCTTGAACTCCAGTCCGGTATCTTTATAGCGGTAGTACGTAACGGTTTCTTTTGTACCGTCCTCATTCTCTACTTCTTCGGTGCGGGTATGAACATCAGAAAGATTACCCACTCGGCGAGGATAGACATCATCGAACACTACGACATCTTCAATGGCCTCTTCCTGCGACATCCCTTCGTATGCGTCTATATAGGGAGTGTCGGCAGGGAGCATCAGCCGTTTCTGGACTACGCCATTGATTACAGCCTGCTCGTCAGTGGGACGATAGTTTGTAGGGATATTCTTCGTTGAGCCAAACGCATAGATGCGGGTGGCATAAGTGCCCTGACTTTCGCTGCGGGTGATGCTCGACGCTTCGACACCACGCTCGATCTTAACGGCATCTCCGAATTCATTTCGCCCAAAATGAATAACGTTGTCCGTTATCCAGCAATCGCAGTTCCACTTATCCTCACCCGCCATAGAAAACAAAGCGTCCAACAAGTTCATGTTGTCATAGGTCATTGCCACGGCTTTGTTCTCTACAGTATCATCTATGCTGAAAGTAAAGTCTGCCCCACGGTAAGTATATCCTAAGGCTTTCAGATTGCGAAGGAACACTCCCAACTGAACATCAAGAGAAGCGGTAAGCGACCATGATGCTTCGCTGCCAGCTTGTTCAGGAGTGTATTTGA
This sequence comes from Bacteroides sp. ET489, assembly GCF_030518095.1. Classification (NCBI taxonomy): domain Bacteria; kingdom Pseudomonadati; phylum Bacteroidota; class Bacteroidia; order Bacteroidales; family Bacteroidaceae; genus Bacteroides; species Bacteroides sp. ET489. The sequence continues at coordinate 108,069 of NZ_JAULLJ010000012.1, read as the reverse complement.
AGATTTTGTTTTTCCACTTCCAGTAATAGGCGTTCATCTGAAGCTTGTAGTCATAGGCGCCGGTAGATGTGTTGTAAGTCGGTTTTTGCAGATCGGTTATTTCATATATTTTCCCCAATTTGCCGCCAAGAGATTCATCAAGCACTCCAGCCAGGTCCACGTAATCGCCCAATTTGAACTGAATGGGAGAAGGCACGGAGAAAGGAAGAATAATATAATCCTCCTTCATCAGCGTGAACTTTCCCTTCGCACCCTTGTTAATGGCTGTCGAAAATCTTAATTGTCCGGATATGTCTTTAATTTCAATCATATCCCCAAAGTTCAGAAATAGAAAATGGAAGCCCTAAAAATTTGGACTTCCATTTGAAACAATAGGGAAAAGGTTTGTTATTCGCTCCTGTCCACTGGATTTGGCTCTTCAAATTTGCTCGATACTTTACCAAAACACCTGTCGCAACTCAATCCATAAGAGATGCTTTTCCCCAGGTAAACCAACTTGTAAACCTCGCTTCCGAGAACGGGGACTTTGATATTCACGGCACCTTTCTCCAGTTCTGCCTGAAAAGATTTCTTTTTGCTTCGGTAATCACTTTTCGAACTGCCTTCAATAGTGAACTGAAGAGTGATTTCGCGCGAATCCACTTTTGCGTTATCTGTTATCACACGCTTACCATGCTCCAGACGGCTTTCGTTCTCAATGTAGTCTTTCATTTGGTTGAATCCGTCAATAGAATCAAGGAAACCATCTCCCATGCGGACGCCCCACGTAGAGAAGGCGTCTTTCCCATTTATAAATAAATCTCCTGTCATAGTCTTGATGTATTACGTTTCACTTCAGCGATGTCAGCCTGCATCTGTTTGATAGGTTTTACGATTTCGCCTGTATTCTCTCTGATCTGTTGCAGTTCCAGATAGGAATTAGCCAGAATAGTACGCGTTTCGTCGGCGATGTTGTATATACCCGATGCCTGAGCAGTCAACGCACTAATAGAACCTCGAAGCTCGGTAATAGCAACCGTCTGCTGTTGTTCAGCAGCTTCTATCCTAAGATTGGACTCATACACGGCGGTAAACCGTCCACTTAATTCACCTGCATCCTCGTGTGTCATTTCGGTGCCAAAGCCGCGACTTGAAGCGGATTGTTGTTCAGAGGAAGAACTCCATCCGAAATCTTCCATCAGTTGCTCACGGTCGGCCAGCATGTCCTCTACGATTTGCTGCTGCTCCCGGCGCAGTTCCTCGGCCTCCCGTGACGTGAGTCCGTCTTCTCCAGCCTTCGCCCAGTCTTCATACAGCGATTTTATCCGGTCGCTGTACTTGTTGGCCACCAACGACGATAGTATGGCATTCTGTAGGTTCTTCTCGAAGTTATCGGCAAAGTCCTCGTTGGTGCTTTCAAGGTCGGATAGCATGTCCAAATAGCCGTCCCTGAAGGCGTCAAACCCGATGCCTGTCAATGCCTCACGCTCCTTCTCGGCTATTTCCCCCAATTGCTCGCTGTACTTTTCAATGTTCTGTATGTACTCGATGAAGTCCGAATTGACGGTGGTGAGCACGGAGACGAAATGCTCGTCCTGAAGCACCTTTCCTATCACGTCGGCATCGAGGTTCAGCACGTCCTGCAAGGTTCCCACTTGCTTCCCGACCAGTACCGAGAGGTTGCTCCAGTCGCTTGAGTTCATCCGGTCGTTCACCCTGTAGGCCAGCGAGTGCGACCCGACGCTAGACCCGCTGCTTGCCAGCATCTTCGCCAACTGCCTTTGCCGTTGTATCTGTATACCTACCAGCCTTGCCGCTTCGTCCGCCGCCTTCTGCGCCTCCACGCCATAATCGATATCAATGTATTCGGTCTTCTTTCCAATAAGCGTATCCCAAACTGAAATCAGCGTATCGTACTGGGCTTTCATATTCTCGTATTCCGAATAATCTGCACCGAACATCCCGGCAATGGAGCTTGCTAGTGAGGTGGCAAATCCTACCGCCCCACCAACAATGGAACCCATCGGCCCGAACATGGAACCTGCCTGTGCCCCGGTCATGGTAGCATTGACTGTATCCATCGCTACACTGATGCCGTCCGATACCCCCTTGAGCATATCAGAGCCAAAGGCATCTCCCATGTTGGAGAATACGTCCGACGCAAACGAGCCCAATTGGATGATTTCATCTAGCCCGTCCCGGATGTCAGTAAGCGCCTCCTTCAGCTTCTTGCTGTCGTCTCCTGCGTCAAACATCTTCTTTAGACCGTCCTCCACCTTGCCGTATGCCGGCCTCAATCTATCCGTCGCATGTCTGTTGTCATTCAAGGCATTTGAAATGGCCTCCAATGCTTCAGGTGACTGCTTCAAGGTATCGAACTGTTCTTTGGTAATCCCGAATATGGCACCCTTGTCCTCGTCCCACTCGCCGGACTTCAGGAACTCCAAAGCTTCGCTTCCTTTCAGGTTGATGTCCTGAAGCTCGCCAAGTGTCTTGTCTTTCATGTCGCCAAACAGCCGAGATATGGCCGATGCGGTATCTTCCGATTTCACATACAGGTCAGAAAGCACCTGGTCTCTCTCTTTGCCCAGCAGTTTCCCCTGCCACGTATCTGCCCCACCCGCTTCTGCTATTTTTTTGGAATATTCCTCCGTGATGGCCTGTTGCTGCTCCCTGAATGTACCGTAGTTCCTCAGATACTTGTACATGGCCTCTTGTTCGGCGTCCAGTCCGTCCAGCATTGTTTGAACCATATCATTGATGGTATCTGCGGTGGCCTCTTCTGCGGCATCTGCTTGCTTTTCGAGTTCTTGGGAATAATTCTGTTCAAATTTAGGGAATGGAGAAGAGCCTTTTACTTGCTTTTTCTTATCCACATCTCCTCCAAGTTCTTTGTAAGCCTTTTCCTTTGCCTCCATTTCTTCACGGGCTTTCTTTACCTGCTCAGATGTGGCTTTCTGGTCTTTAATCAGAGAATCATATCCTTTTTTTGCTTTCTCCCAGTCAGCTTTTGCTGCTGCAAGATCTTGTTGGTAGGTGGTTTGATTTTTATTTGCATCGATACGTGACTGTCTTGTTGATTTAGCTGTATCAATAAGCGTCTTAATGTCTTTCACTTCAAATAACGCTTCATCAGACAAAGAACCTTTTACATCAATAGGAAGACGCATTTTTATCTTACCATTTTCGCCTTTCCCCTTTATCCTTTTTTCGAGTTCTGATATATATCGGTCAAACTCGTTAATATCAATATCCTTTAAACTGGAAATGAATTGTTCGGAAATGCCTTTTCCCCTTTCTTGCAAAATAGCATCCCTATCATGATACAATCCCTCAAGTTTTTTTAGAGATTCACGTGCAGCTTGTGTGCCTTTCTTTATCGTTACATTAAATTCCTCTACTGCTATCCTCTTGTTTAATTCAGCAAAATCATTCTTTTGCCTTTCTCCTGCACGTTTTGCATCTTCTTCGGAAATCTGCCGTTTAAGTTTGAGTATATCGGCCAATTTAATACTCTCAATGTCGTACTGAGCGAAGATTTTAGGGTATTCTTTTCGTAATTGGGCCAAGCTTTGCTCTCTCTGTAAGTCAGATAAAGCTATATCTCTCGAACTTTCAACAAGAGCATCAATCTTTCTTTTATGTTCTTCAGCTTCCTTTTGTGCTTCCTGCTGTCTCTCATTCAACCTTTTCTGGGCTTTTTCGGCCTCTGTTGAACTATCATGAAATGCCCACATCGTGGTCACTAATCCAGCCAACACCGTAGCTACAGCCACGTAAGGATTAGTCAACATTGCCGCATTTAGAAGCATTTGCGCTTTTCTTGCAATAACCCTTGCACTTGTTAATGCTATTTCTGCTATGGTATGTTTACTTGTGGCCACGGTTGCGAGCATAAGAGCAGCGCGATAAGCACCATAAGTTGCAATTAGTCCTATCAACACCTTACCTACCGTTTCATAATTTTGTATCAATGAAGTAGTAGCTTGAATGCCTTTCATAATAACTCCTTCGGATGCTTGGCCTATTTCATTGAAAGCTGTATCTAATGCGTCTTGCATCATTGAGATTTGACCATTTATTGTTTTGGAAGCATTCTCTGACATTTGATAAAACTTTCCTCCGGCTGAAGTTGCATCTATAAATGCCTGCTGCACCATTTCTGCCGACAAAGCCCCCTTTGACATTTCATCTTTTAATGTGGCAATAGATTTTCCTGTTTCCTCTGAAATAACTTGTAATGGGTTAAACCCAGCGTTTATCATTTGATTCAGATCTTGCCCCATCAGTTTTCCGGCTGCTGACATTTGGGAGAAAGCCAAAGTAAGAGAATTAAATTTTACGCTATCTCCCATTGAAATATCTGATAATGCCTGTAAATATCTAATAGTATCTTCTGCTTGAATATTAAACCCAAGCATCATTTTTTCCGCACCTACCATGTCAGACATAGTTAGTGGAGAAATTTTTGCCAACTCTTTAATTTGAGGAATTAGTTTGTTGGCCATATTCTTACCAACCAATGTTTCAATGGCCGTTTCCATAGATTGAAATTCTCCACGAACACGTATAAGTTCAGAAGCGAATCCTTTTAACGCTGTTACACCTCCTATAATTCCCAATACTTTTGTTAATGAGAGAGACATCTTTTCGTTCGCTTGTGCCGTTTCTCCGGCTTCTTCTCTAAAAGCAGAATATTCATCTTTTAGTTTCTTTACAGAAAGTCGAGCCTCTGCTTGTTGCTGTGTCAGTCCAAATAAAGCAGCTTTTTCTTCTTCAAGAGCTTTTTTAGCAGCTTTATATTCTGAAAGTTGCTCTGTTGCACCAAATGGATTTCTTTTTAAGGAAACTTTGTATGCTTCTGCTAATCGTTTGACATCATACTCCACATCTTTCACCACCTTTTTCTGGTCAATAATCTTTTGAGTAAAATCATTTACAGTTTGTGATGCGTTGTAAATTTTTGTCTTGAAATCATTCTCCATCACCGCACCGGCTCTTGCCGCCTCAGTTACCAACCCCATCATCTGCTGTCGGGCTGATGCAAGTTGAGTTTCCAAAGTAGCCACAGCCGCTGGAGATTTACGCTTATCCATCTTAAGCAATTGCATTTCCAGTTTCTCACATTCTTGTCTCAAACGGATAACCTCATCAAAGTTGGAACTGACTTTAAAGTATAGTGTTGCCATTATTCATCGAATTTTCTGTTCTTGAACATCTCTGCATCGGAAACCTCTTTCATCACTTCACCCGATGCCGTATGAAGTTTATCTTTTTGCATGATCACCAGATTACGATATGGTATCACTTCCATAACTTCCGTGTATGTAAGATGAAGATTCTCCATGAATGACGCAATCTGCCCTAAAAAGCAGTCATTACCTACAGCTTCGGTTTTGCTATCAGGTTTGCTACATTCCTTGCTAAACCCGATAGCCCTATAAAATCCTCAACTGAAAGCAAGGAATAAGCCTCATTCAAAGCCACCCTTATTTCTCTTTCGTCACCTTGTAACAATTCATCAAACAGACTGTCATCACCTTGTATGAACCACGACAAGGCGTGCGCAAACGCATCTATGTTCCCTCCAGACATGATCACGTCCTTAATTGTATCTCCTTCCATCCCTGATAACCAATGTCCGGCACCGGCTATTTTCTTCATGGTAGGTGGAGCTATCGTATATAGTTTCCCTGCTACCGTCACGCTCTTGAAATCCATCCCAAGAATCGCGCTTGTTATTAATCTTGCACCTTCGTTCAACATAATTAAAACTAAAATGGCGGTGAGCAATCACCCACCGCCGTCCTTAAATAATCAATTTGCCAAAACTTAAGCTGCTGCGTCTACTTTTGTCCCATCAAACAAATAGTCAGACTTAACACCTTCATTCGGGTTATCCATAGCAACGGCAGAAACTCCTAAGCCGATATTCTTCTCCTGCTGATCTCCCTTACCGATAACAGCAGCATTTGAGAAGACAATATAGTTACCAGTCTTGGTCTGACCAACTATACCCATATTCATAATAGTAGGAGAATCCGGGGAACTCCATCCTTCATCTGTTCCCACCTTTTCACCGCCACGAAGAGCAACAAGGTCATCCAGTTCATATTCACCCATTGTGAACGCTATGGTCTTTGCTCCCTTAGCGGTCACGTCACGATAATACACACCACCAGTCAGTTCATTGATATAGTCGGTGTAGGTAGGATCATCCTCGGTATAGCTCCATGTATCCTGATGAGAGTTTTTCACTTCGGTTGCTGTTTCCAGCCACTCTTTCAAGGTGGCCGCTGTTACGGCTGCTGTAAACACATCGCCGTACCAAATTCTCTTGATTCCAATAAAAGGTTTCAATGCCATATCATTTCACATTTAAAACTTCAAACAAAATTCTTACATTCACATAGTGACACTTTAAGGCAGTGTCCTCCTCTGTTCCTATTGAGTCGATGAAATAATGATAGGTGGTACCGTCATAACGTCCAGTTACTCCGTCAAACAATCCTTGTGCCTCTTTCTCCAGTTCGTTCAGGCGAATGGTATTGGCTTCGCCTTCTTTCAGATCAGGGACACAAATGTTCACTTCTGCGAAAGATTTCTTCCAGTATGTACCCGGCTGTTGCTTCTTGGCGTGAATGACAATTCTTTCTGACTTCATCGCCCCTGTCAACTTCTTGCCATGGGGAACGATAGATATGCCGAAAGGCTGGCAATCACGGTAGAGTATGTTCGCTATGTCGGTAGTCACTATCATTTGATTTCCTCCTTCAATCGTCTCTCAGCGTATAGAGCCGCACCAGTTGATACTTCATAGCCTTTAGATTCGACGTGCGAGGCATATTCAGCAACGTTTTTTATCACCAGCCCGTCATCCTCAACTGAATACTTGTTTGACTTACGGAGCGTTCCGGTCCGGTTCTGATAACTGCCGTTCTTCACAGCATAATCGACAGCTTCTTTCCCAACCTTATCTTCAACAGCTTTCACCTCGGCATAACCTTGGTCGAAAAAGCTGTCCACGTCCGAAAAGTCAAACTTTACATCCATACCTCTGAGTAACCAAAATAATTCGTATTCTTGACCATGTAAACCTCGCCTGTACCCCGGATATTCTCACCGTCCATACATCTGACTTCATCACCAGCCTTCAGTGAGATTCTTTTCTCACAGACTACATGGTAATTCGGTCGGTACACCTCGCCGTTCTCAGAAGTAAACTCCTTGGTGGAGTTATCGTCACACCGGCACTTGCATACGTCCTGCCAGCTTTCTCCACCGGTACCGGGAATAGGCCGGCCGAACTCGTCTGTGTCCATTGGAGTGGTGACCTTAACCTGTAATGTATGCGGAGCAAATATCATAGGAATCTGACTTTAGGTTTATCTGACAGCGTGTCTTCAAGACCGTACTTCTTGCACAAGAAAGAGTAGTATTCCTTCAAGCCCTGAGTATTCCAAGACATAGAGAAACCATTCTCACTGATGGAAGTGGCACGGAGTAATAGAGAGGGGATGAACTTTGCCATAGCCACCGACACAAGTCCGATGTTTGACGGGTCTATCTCATATTCTCCGCATATCCCTGAAGACAGACTTATCTCCAAAAGGTCAGCCTCCGACAAGTTAATGCCGAAGGTCTGAAACTTCTGTGATATGTAGTCGTTTACTGTCATGCGTTCATGGTGGTCAAATCGAAGTTCACAATCAGGTTAGGACTCGTAATCTGCGGAATCCACTCAGCGGTATATTCCAGATAGCGTCCGTTACCATCCTTATAACCGGAGATGAGCATTTCGCCATCTGCTTGGCTGTAGTTACGTCCCGGTACGCCATCCACGGCTTCGTAGGGTGTGTGGAAACGCATGTAACCGATCTTGTCCTGCGGGAGCAGGGTGATGCGGTTGTCTGCGTAAATCTGCACGTTTTTGCCGGACTGGTCCAGAACATAGTCTTCCTTGATTTCGATAGCTGGGAGCCCTATGCCCGTAAATACAGAAGAGGCCAGTTGGGAAGTAATCAGTCCGGTTGACATGTACATCTCGTTACCTGTGAGCTGCATCTTGAACTTGTCGCCGAACTCGCTCGAACCGATGATGTTCTTCACGAAAGTTCCTCGTGACATGATCATCTTCGGGAAGTTGCCATAAACGGCTTTCAACTCATTGATCTGCTGCTGCAGATAGGTAATGAAGTTAGCCTTCGCACCAGCTTCGGGCGTAATGAACTTGAATGGAAGTTCGATATCCAAAAGGTCGATGCCGCCGGCATTGTCGTCCTTGTTCTTCACTTGAGCCTTACCAGTCATCAACAAAGAACCTACAACGATGTCCATTCGCTTGTGAGCGGCAAGAAGCACTTGGCGATAGTCATCGTAGATGAAGTTCACGATGTCCTGCATGGCGGCAACTTGGTCGGCGGTCTTGGCCGCATTGAACTTATCCACCAAGTCCTGCAGTTCGGACAAACGGTCGATGGAAATCTGGTAGCGGTCGCCCAGATAGGCAATTTCACCATATCCCGAACCGATGTTCCGGCGTTCACGGATTGGCTTCTCTCCATAGCGCGAATTGATGGAACCGGCCATCACGCCCGTAACTTGGCCGATATAGTCTTTGAATACGCGGGTGGTCGTTCTGCGGAAGTCCAGGTACTGCTGCCAGTAGATTGTATCCTTACGGGTCTGAAGGACGCGCTGGATAACGGCGTTAACGATGTTAGGATCGTTAAACAGGGTATAGATAGTTAGCATCATATCTTAGTCCTCCTTTCTTATTCGTTAAACTGGAAAAATTTCATGTTCTCCTTGTCCTTCGCATGGAAAGGCATAGCCAACTTAGTGGGTTCAATCTCAAACGCCCGCATGAGCAAGGCTACAAGGGTGATGCCTTCCTCCACCTTTGCACGTTCATATAAAGCTGAATTGGCGATGACCTTAGGTGTAGTTCCGGCTGCTGCACTTGCTTCAAAAAGTACGGTTCCAGCTTCAAGCGTAGCCCCGAAATCGGCTCCCAAAGTAAGCTTATCGAAAGCCTTGTCACTTTTATCAATTGAACTGATAGTTGCACCATGCGCACCATTCCCAATGTGCATGCCGGCATAAGCCAAAGAGTTCTTTTTAATTTTCAACGTGGTATTAGAACCGGTTGTAAACTTTTCATAGACTTCCACACGGATAGCCACCTGAGCGGTTTTCTTTACCAGATCGGCGGCAATCGGCGTGAAGGATGGGAGGAACGAACCAGCGACAAGGTTGGTTGTGTCCAGCTTGTATGGGCCTCTGCGTCTGCGTCCGGTCTCCACGTCATAGCGTTCCTCTACAGACGGTTCAGGCTCGATGTTGTACTTAAATCCTGCTGCCATAAATTACTTGTTTTGTTGTTCGACAATAGATTTTGTGTCCGCCTCAATCATTTTAGCGAACTCGCTTGCTTCCTGCTCCTGCTTCTGTTCGGCAGTTTCAGGTGCTTTAGCGAACTGAAATCCGCTGTTAGACATATCCTGCTTCATGTCCTTGAAGTAAGTGTCCAAGTCCGTGTTCTCAGGAATATTGCGGTCTTTCAGCATAAATTCGGGAATACCGTACTTCTTCGCCACTGCTGAAATCTGAGAATTGCGCTGCGCCTGCGCTTTCTCTGATTCATAAGCAGACAGCTTTTCAGAAAGAGTCTTGTTGGAATCAATCAAGGCCTGGGCCCATGCAGGAACTTCGTCTTTTTTCTCATCCTTCTTTTCGTCTTTCTTTTCTTCCGGTTCCTCGATTGGCTTTCCGTCTTTCAGTCCATGCTTCTTCTCGTAGTTGGTAACTGCGGAAGTCTGCGCTTGTCCTGCACGGAAATCACCATAGTTTTGCATCACGTCCTGAAATGAGATACCCTCCACGATGGAGTTTACCTTCGTTTCGTCCGTTACACCCTCAGCCTTTTTGGTGGCGATACGGGTAAGTGTAGCAGTGTCCACCCCAGAAAACTTCTGTTGCAGTCCTGCCAAGATTTGTTCAAAGATTGTCATACCGTATGAGTTTGATTAATAATTTCATACGGTAAATTTACTTATAGAGAAAGGGAAGGGGAAATTTTAAGGATAATGATACGAAACAATTGGGAGAATGTTTGTTTTTAGACAAAAAGAAAGCGTGACTACTGGGGTAATCACGCTGAAAACATCAAAATAAATATCCTACAACAAATTTATAGCTGCCAGTTCCTCTGTCAACGCATTAATACCTTTCTGAATCTTCTCCAACTGCTGTTTGCGTGGCTTGTGCACTCCAGCCGCATAGTGCCACAACTGGCGCTCATTGATTCCGGTTATCCGGCTCAAAGCAGCCTTTGTGAAAATACTGCTATAATAGTTGATGAAAGTGGCAGCATCTATCTTGAACTTCAAGGTAAACTCTCCCTGTAATACTTCCACCGGAGCGATGTTCATCTCCTTGCATGACTCCAGGTAAAGATCAACAGCTTCCTTCATGTTCTTCTCGATTTCCTTCACGTCGTTGCCGACAGTTATCACCGGAGCACCTTCAATATAGGCACTCAGATTATTTCCAGCATGTTCTACAATTACTTCAACGGTTTTCATACATACCTCCTTTTATTATTAAACAAAAGAGGAGGGGGCTTATTTAAGCCCCGCTTGCCTCAAAATGTTGTAATAAGTGCCTTTCTCAACGCCTTTCTTGCCGTGGTCGGGGACAATCACTACGTGGCTGCCATCGGTGTAAACCATGTGACTGCCTTTCTGCCTCACGAACCAAAAGCCATTTTCAGTAAGCAGCGTTACAACGTCTTTAACTGATTTGTAGCTCATAGCGTTTAAGACTTAATTACGATGCAAATATAGTAAAATAACGAATAATATCAAAAAAAGTATTCATGTTTTTACTATGATAAAGAAAATAGCGACACCTCGAAAGATACCGCTATTCAATTAGTCAATATTTTAGATTTTCATTCGTCTGTTTTGTATATTGCCCGTAATTTTTCTGACTGAATTGTTCTATTCTTCAGATTTGTTACTGGAACTTTTGAGAGAGGAAAGCTGTTTCTGCTTCTCGATGTCGTTCTTTTGCTTCTCTGCCTGCTCTTCCTTGATGGCTTCAATCTCGTCCAAAACTGAATCTACATTCCCAACAAAGGTAATAGCCCGCTGCTGAGACCAGATTTCACCGTCCTTGGCCTTGATGGCGGTATCTATCTTATCCTTGATGTCCTCCAGCCGGTAAGGTTGCATCTGTACGTCCACGTCGATAGTCTCGGAGGCTGCTTCAAGAGTAGTATTCACGGAACCCAAGGCGGATACAAGGAAGTTCACCCGTCGCTGCATGAACTCACCGACAGTTTCATTCAGGTTCTCCACATTCAGATGGGTGGACATGAACACATAGTCAAAGGTAACACCGGAAACCGCATTACCGGTTCCTTTCAGGGAGTCAAAAGAAATTCGTGGCGTATTGGTCAGTCCGTATATCTGACTTAGCAGTGTCTCCACCTCGAATTTTACCGTATCTGGTACCTGGGACCAGGTAAGATACTGGGCGTTTGCTCCCTGACCTGTAAGTTCCACTACCCTATTTTTGAACTCACCGGAGAAGTTTTGTACGTCACCGAACAGCATGAGGATCGGAAAGAAATGATAATCGATGCAGTCCGCATAGTTTGAAAGAAGTTTCTCCAGCCGGACGCGCATGCTCTTTATCTTCTCGCAGTACGCTTCCGGACGGTACATATAAATCACCGGCATTTTCTTGAATCCATGAGAAAATGATCCTTTGTCAGTCCATTTGCTCGTCAGTTCCCACTGGTAGACCATATCCTTGGTAATGGTCATGAAACACGTTATCTCAACATCGTCCAGGTCTTTCTTCTTGTACTCACGAGAAAGGGCTACCAAATCCCCGTTGTCATTGAAAAATGGGTAGAGCTTATCACCCCGGAACGGAGACCAGATAGCACTCTTTAGGCGATACTCAGGTTTGGATTTACCAAAAATTCCTGAAATCTTACGTTTAAGCTTGGCCCAGAAACCATCATCTTTCACCACATACCAGTATTCAGCTACTTCCTGCTCGGCCAACCATGCACGGACAAGTTTCTTATTCTGATACTTCAACTTGTTCTTCTTAAACACCTGCTTCAAGGCAGAAAGAAGGCTTTCTTCTGATTCATCCGGTTGGCAATCAAGTACAGGTTCTGTCCCAACAGTGAAAGCTGTCTGAAGGTTTACGATGTCCTGCTCAATGGGCAATGTAATTCTATTAGGTTCGACCTCTTTCTTCACTGCTGGTTCTATATACTCTTTACCGGTGGTCGGGTCTGTAATCCGTTTCTCAGGCTGGGTGGTGATTTTAATTTTAGGATATTTCTCCTCGTCTATCACTATCTCGTGCTTGTTCGGATTCCAGTCATTATATAGAGCATGAGCGTTGGGGAGCTCGGTTTTGCGCCCTTTCTTCAGGTAGTAGATTTTTCTCTCTACTTCGGGTATAGCTAAAATTTCTTCTAAGGTTCTCATATACTATTTTTTTAATGTCCAAATATTCCTGATACATCTTTCGGTTTCATAATCCTACCGAGAAGTTCTCCCAACACATAGTAGCGTGCAGCGTCTATGCAATTATGTACAAGAATTCCATTAGCAAAAAACTCGTGCATGTCCTCAACCTCCAAGTCGTAAACACTTGCTATATTATCACTTATTATCTCAATCTTTTTTATTTCTGACGCTTGCAGAATACTTTCCGCTGCACCTTTTGCTACAGTACCATGTTCTACTGTATTTGTTTGCAGTAAATTCTCTACCGCACCATTTACATTTCCGTGTTTCGTTGTCAACTCCTGAATGGTATCTGTATGCAGTCTTGCACTTATTTGAACAGAATCTGTTAATTCCATTCGGCATTGCAGAAAACGTCTTTCCACACCATTCACAGACGAACTCCTTTGGCTTTGCGTTTGCAAATTGTTTTTTAGCGTGTTCGCTATGCCATTTCTTGCCTTCTTCTGATCCATGCCATTCAGCAGCATATTTACTTGCTTTAACCATGTTCTTTCTGCGTTGTGCAAGTATTTCTTCATTCTCATTTTGTTCTTTCGCATGAAGCCGCAAATGGGTGTGCATCTCAACAAGCTCAAGGTTGCTAATTTCATTATTCCATGTGTTTTCGTCTTTGTGGTGAACATGGTATCCTTTTGGTATATCTCCATTGAAGTATTTCCACACTTCCCTGTGAAGTCTTTTCGTTCCACGAGAGAAATATCGTTCTCCGTTATATAAACAATATTCTTTCCCATTAAAGATTTGCACGTATAGAGTATGTCCGTTTCCGTCAAGTTTTTTAATTGTTTCCATCCATTTTTAGTTTTAAATCTATGTTCAGGCGTAGCCTTTAATTCTACTATAAAGTTACTAAAAATCAGACGAATATGCAATATCCTTTTATATCCATTATCAAAGAATTTACTTACTTTCCGATAGCCGTCTGATGTAAGCACATACTCGCCAACTTTGATGGAATCAATACGCTTTCTACCCGATAAAGTTTCTATCATAGTTTCACCTACGAAGCAGTGATTATCATGGTCTTCCGGCTCGTTGATATAGTTTCCGTCCTTATCTTTTGCCCAGACATAATTTCTAAACTCCCGTTGAAGATTATAAGAACGTTTTGTGATAAAGATTTCCATACCTTGCATCTTGTCAATACCGGCATTAATAGAGCCACTCCCCTTCTCTACCGGATAAATTTTGATACCTCCGTTGTGGATTTCCTGAATGAGTCGCGGGTCTGCACTGTCAGCAATCACCCTCAGACTCCAAGGCCGCAAGGTTTTTATGATGTCGCCCGAAAGCAGTCCTGTTCTATAATCCAATTCATCCAGATACAACGCATTGTCAATGATACCACACCGAATGGAAGCCGACGGGTCGTTGGTATACCCGAAGTCTTGTCCAATTGCTACTCGTTTGCACCACATCGGGAACTCATCCACGATACCCCATTTCTTGAACACAGCCCCTTCGGCTACGTCTGCCCATCGGCCGATGACGGTGTGGGCATACTTCTCAGGATTCTTCTCCTTCATTTCCTTGACTTCATTCAGGAACTCAGGGGAAAGATTCTCGATGTTATCGAAACAGGTGGTATGGATATGAAGGACATTCGGATGGGTGGATATCTGCACCTGTACGCCGTCAATCTCCACCAGCTTGTGGGTGTTCTCGATAAAACGCTTATAGACCCAGTGGTTCGAGTCGGTAGGGTTCATCACGATAATGATTCGGTTCTGGATTCCTTTTTGCCGGATGGAAAGCATGATGGTTTCAAACTCCTTTTCCGATACCCATTCCTCGGCTTCATCTACTACGAAAGTAGTAATACCGTGAATAGATTTCAGCTTGGCAGTCTGCACACCCGATGACGTCTTGATGCCTCGGAACATGACACACCCGCCGCTTCGCAGGTTCTTTACGTCCGTCTTGGTGCTTCTGAAATATTTGGAGTGCCCGTCTAAATCCACCTTCTCCATAAACTCAGGGATGACGGATATGTGGGCAGAAACCATCGTGTATCGGGTATAAAGTATCTGATGGACGATTCTCTTTTCGGGTGACGGATGACGCACCTCGAAAAGCAATCGTTCGATGAATGTAGAAACATTGAACGATTTCCCCGAATTGTGTGTAACCGTCCCATCGGAATGCAAATACCGTTGGTTTCCGTCAAGACAAATGCCGCACCAGTCACCAATCCCGGCAGGCTCTATCGAAAGTTGCGACAAATGCCAGTCCTTGTTTTTATGAACATTAGCTTTGTTTACAATTTTTCTTTTTACCTTACAAGGTATTCTCCATGTATCACCATTGATATGAACACGAAATACTTTACCGCAATCCTTGCCGCTACAGCGTGCATTCTTTTCGTTGATGCTTGTCCTGAAGCCAAGAGTGTCCGCAATATATTTTATTTGCCTTGCAAGCGTTTCACTTTTTTGCGTGATTTCGTATCCGTTTCTTGCCATCGTTCCATCAGTATCAAGCAATCCTGCAAGTAATTCAAGACGTACCTTTTCGCTGTTTGATATGTATTCTTGTGGAATATGCTTATTCCCAATCAAATCATAGTGGCGCAAAACATCCATTATAGGATTCGTTAGTCCACCATTTTTAGCAAGCCGGAATGTCTTAGCCTTACCTTTTACTCCGTTGACTGAAAGACGCAAATTTAGGTTTTCCGCATACCCATTCAGATACTGTTCAATTTCAATATCAGGAGTTGTTATCTGCGGATATATACTTGTTCCATCGCCCAGCCATAAGCCAAGCAGATAAGGATCTAACTCAACAGGACTCTCTTTATAGTGTATCGAACCAGTCTTATAGCCTCTGAAATGTTCCTTGAAACGATTGCTACGATTCATATAGTCGGTAATACACATATCAGTGTACTCTTCGAAGTCATTGTATCTTCCTGCGTTGATTGAATCCTGGCTTTTCCTCAAGCAGAGGATATGTGCGTCATTTACAAGATAATCCTCCGCGCTCGTTTGTCTGACACGGAACATCTCGCTTCGGCCTTTCATCGTTGCAAGAACCTTACGCGGTGTACCATCGTCACCCATAACATAGTCTCCGACCTTAATGTCTTTAATTTGCTTTATCGTCAAATCGGACATTATGACCTCTTGTGTAGGTGTCTCACACCCACGTCCTCCGGTGACGAGGATAATAAACTTGTCCTTGTTATGATATAGCGGTGCATATATTTTCTGGGGTTTAATCTTCACTTTCGTTCTCCTCCATCCATTTGTCTATGCCAATGCCGTTCTCGCGGTGAAGGTCATTTTCTTCATCCTGTGTTTCTCCAAATCCTTCTTTCCTTCCTAGTGTAGAAAGTAGATACCGAATCATATACCCATCTGGTCGCTCACGCCATCCAATAAAGTTGCCCTTCTCATCTTTCTCAGGGATGCCAAGAGCAAGTATACGTGCAGACACAAGGCATTCATCCACTAAAGAACCTCTTTCATCTGATATAGCGTCCTTGAATAGCTCATCTGCCTTAGCCCAGTCATATATGGTCTTCCGCGTCACACGGAACGTGACGGCTACTTTGGAAAGATTACCTCCTGTCTTATGAAGAATCTCCCTGAATTTTAATATGTCTGGCTTCTTCCCCATGCGCGCGTACTTGTTTACTTTGGTTACTCAATTCCAAATTCAACCCTGTCCATAAATTCCTTTCCGTCAATATAACGTTCATCAAATCCATAACCGAACATTTCCATGAAGTTTGCCCTTTCTGTTGGACTTTTGAAAGACAAAACGACATAACTTAGCATTCCATTATCCTTTTCGAAACTATTCTGACTGCCTATCCTGTCTTTTATCTTTTGCACTTCATTATGGCGTGCAATCTGATTCTCTTTAGAATCCTCATAGAAATTATTCGAACGGTCAACATTCTTATCTTCTACACCGTTCCTAGTCATTTCATCAATAACAGACAGCGAATCGTCCAACACATTGTTTTTACTCCAGATTTCGTCGTTTATGTTTAAATCTATATCACCAACACCAAGCATGTTAAGGTCAAAATCATTAAGTCCGGCCAGATTATAGTCTATTCCATCAAGCAGTTCTTTCAACATATCGGAATCAAACTCTCCTTGAACACTTCTACTATTCATGAAAATATTCTGTTCTTTTTCGGTTTTTCCATCCATGTGGACAACTTCAACCCGAATCGGATAATCGTTATCTTTCGTAACCGGATTATATCTATTTACTTCATCCATTACTGACACTCTCTGATGCCCAGAAACTAGATTTCCGGTCTCTTCATTCCAGACTATACCACCTAGTAGACCGACACGCTTCAAATTTGCCTTTAGACTTCTCCGTGCTTCTTGCGTGATTGTCCGAGGATTGTAATTGGCGAAGTTTATGTCACTTCTTCTAATCTCACGACTTTCCGGCTGATTTATTTTGTTCTTTTTCATAATCAAATATCAATTTTTCGCAATACGGGAACTCATCAAGGATTCTCGCATAATCATTTGGATATTTATTCTTCATCAACAAAAGCGTCTTGAGGTCTATAGTGAACCCCTGGCTTATTGCATTGGCATCATACACAAACGGCTTTATCAGATTTCTTTGATTGATGTAATGAAGCACCTCCTTATTTGTCCATAACGCAAGAGGATATACCATACCCTTTTCTGTTACATAACCAGTCTTTGCGAATCTCTTTAACCGCATTCGCTTCATATAACCATCCACTCCTTTCATCCCGCTAAATCCGTATGAAATTCCTGTTTCATCTCTTACAGCTTGCTCTATTTCACCTATTTTTCTTGGCTTGATTGCGGAATTTGGCTCACGAAAAAAGCCACAAGAATCATAATAATCACGTTGAAAATGCTTTATTTGTCGAACTTCTACATTCTTGTATCGTCTTTCTGCCCATCTTATATAAGGTTGAACATGATCTAAATCGGGAATAAGATACATATAATAACATATAACCTTATCAAATATGCCAGCGAGCATATCTAATAAGACTATACTATCCTTACCTCCCGCAGAATAATACAATACAGCAGTATCCGTTTTTTCACGGATACCCTGTATTATTTGCATAGAGAGTAAATATTTGTTCATTACTTACCCCCAGCTCCACTAAAGGCAACATTTAAATCATATCGCCTTTGTTCTCTACTACCTAATTGTGAGGCACTTGATGTGTTTCGACGGTTGGCTACCAATCTACCGCCTAAACCGGCACCATTCATATTTCTTCTTGGTCCGGCAATTCTGTTGATTGTTCTTGCGACTCTACTTTAAGTTTTTAAAAGTTAGACATTTTCCGTACTTATCACTTTGCCAAGATGATACCATACCTGACTTATCAGATATTCTACACCGTTTTCTGTTTTTGTAAGGTCATTGCCATCTTCATCTGTGAAGATGATATACTCTGCGGATTTTACTTCCACTTTAAGTCGTGGAGCATTTTTTCTCCTACCATTTATCAGGTATAAAGCATCATATTTGGCAGGTATAACCTCTATATTTTCGCCATCATCAGGTATATCTTCTTGCCGTTTGTAATCTATACCTTTGTGTCTAAAATAGACATATCTTGTTACGTTAGAAGGATAAACGTATCTGTGCTCTACGCTTTGTTTGCCATTAAGGATGTCTTGAAAACATTCTTTGTTAATTTGTAAAGTAAGCATTTTCATAATCGTGTAAGTTTTAAAATTAGTTGCGGGTGGTGGTACCGCCCCACCTGTCTCTACCAAGTCAAAGTAGCGAGATGTCTTTTTCTCTAACCCGCGATGGTATCTGTACAAAGATACCTCATTATGAAGACAATTTTCAATAACAATTCAATATATACGAAACATTATGCCAAATGTTTGCTTTTCATCCACATGTCACGTTTCTCCCTGCACTTTTCCAGCGTTGGGGCACAGCAAGAAAACAACTCACCTGAATCTGCTTTATAATCGTATTGATACATTTTTACTTTTTTGCCTCTTAATTTGGTAGTGTAGGTACAATAGTTCTCACTACCGGGTTGGCATACGCTGCAGCCATTTACGTTTATTGATTTCATAACCATCTTAAATTAGAGTAATACACACCATTAATTTTGGTATAATCACCATACAATCTAACTTCACCCCTGTACATGAGGGCGAATTTTGAATATCCGATAAACGAATTGATAAGACGATAGACTTCTTGGCTACCATATCCGTATTTCTTGATGGCAGGATAAACCATTGTTCTGAAAGCGATTTCGCTGTCTGTCATGTCGCCAACTGGATATACGTTTAAAACGCCGTTGTGGGCGAAATAAACGCCGTTCTCGACGAACGGGTGGCAGTTAGCCCTACATATAGACCCATTCGTGGCCAGTCTGAAATGAAGAATGCAATCTTCGTCGTCACTAACCTCTGACAGGTGGCGTAAGAATGTCCGATAATCCAATCCCTTATGAAAATGATTGGTTGAAACGAACCCATAACCGTTGTGGTTTAGCTTCTTGATTTTTGCAAGAGTGTCCAGACTCGGCATCTGGACACCTTTTGGCTTATAGATAATGCAACACATAATTGATTGATTTTAATTGTGTGAGGCTCATGCAAGAACCTCAGCACGTGATTTGAAGAATGATTTTTCTTTCTTTGTCAAGAAAGGTATCTCGTCTATTGAAGTAATCTCTGAACTTAGCACGTTCTTCTTAGACCATGCCACCAGCTTAGCACAAAAGTTTACCCAGTTAGAGATCTTTTCGAAGTCTGTTGAGCCTTGATGCTGTCTGAACTCAATAGTTTTATGGCGAGCATAAGAACAGGCGTTGACCTTGAAATATCTGTCGCAGTTCATGGCGTCGAAAATATCCGATTTTGTCGTACACCACATAAAGTTTCTACCTTGTAGTGTTCTGCACCATTGGCTGTTGTTGGCACGCCTTGATCTCGCCATAAACGTATCAATTACTCTCTCTAACTTTTGATAGTTCTTGAATACGTTGATATAAGCTTCGTCAGACAGATTTTGAGCACCGATGTGGACGTGCAATCCCGTTGAACGGTTTACCTGTGCGCCAGCTTCATTCAACGCTTTGCAGCAGTTTTCAAGGCTTTTCATGCCCTCTCTGCCTGTTAGAACCGGCGACACACATTCGATAGGATTTTCGCCTCTGATAGATGAATCAGAAACGAACTTGTAGTAGTGGTTGTTGTCTGTGTGGTTGTAACCCTCATACTGAAAAGGCATTTTGTTTCTTGTTGCGCTTTCTCTCATAAGGCTGGCAGCTACCAGACATTCAATCTCAACGCCAAAAGTAAACTTGTGTACCTCTCTGACTTGTTTAGGCAGTTCTGAAAGCAGAAGTTCAATCTCATACTTTCTCAAACCTAACTTGATGAAAGCCTCTTTCTTTGCAGCCTTAGAACCTTTCATGTTTTTGATCTCTTGGATTTCTTCGTTCAATGTCTTCATAATCGTGTGTATTTATTAATTATACAATCTGTTTAATTATCACAGTGCAAATATACAGATAGTATAATTAATAGCAATAAGAATATAGTTAATAAGTATTAATAATTAATCTGATAGTATTATTTTTGTGATTTTCTTATACTATTTATAAATTTTGAGTATATTTGCAACATAAACAAATAGTTTAATTATGAATTTTAGAATAAAGGAAATTTGCAGAGAAAAAGGTATAATGCTTAAAGACCTTGCGAGCATGATAGGAATAACGGAAGTTGGACTCTCTAAGTCCCTTAATGGAAATCCTAACATAAGCCGACTTGAAGAAATCGCCACCGCTTTAGATGTGCCAGTAACAGAACTCTTTGATAAACCCAAAGAGGGGGTAATACACTGCCCTCATTGTGGAAAGGAGATAAAATTGAATCCGAATGTTTAATCATAAAATTAGGAATATGAAGAAAATATTGTTTTTATTGATAGGCTTTATTATTGCATTGCCTTCATTTGCACAAGATTCCCAACATTTAGAATTTAAAGGTATTCCATTAGATGGGAAACTTTCAGATTTTGTTTTACAATTAAGTAAAGAGGGATTTACATTCAAAGAATATCCAAGAGATTACGTAGCAGTTATGGAAGGCAATTTTGCAGGGAATTACGCTACAATATATATATTGGCAACTCCTAAATCCAAAACTGTATGGAAAGCGACAGTTAATTATAATAAAAAAGAATCTTGGAGTTCTTTGAAATCTGATTATTCAGATATGAAAGAACTGTTTACTAAAAAGTATGGTGAACCTGAAAAGCACTATGAGTTTTTCTCAAAGCCTTATTATGAGGGAGATGGATATGAATTACAAGCACTAAGGAAAGAAAAATGCCATTATATATCATTTTACAAATTGCCATTGGGGGATGCCGCTGTAGAAATATCTCAGTTCGGTTATATTCAAATAGGCTACGAGGATAATATTAATTATGAGCTAAAAAAGAAAGAAGAAGAAAGTGAAGCGTTAGACGATATTTAATGAATAATTAAAACTATTCCAGCCCCGTTCCTTATGGTTCGGGGTTTATCGTATAAAATAAAAATAGAGAAGGAGAATAATTATGGAACTTAAAGAATTTATTAAAGAGTCATTAAGCCAAATAATTGACGCGGTGAAAGAAACTCAAGAGAAGTATAAAGATACCAATGTAGTAATTTGCCCTGATAATATTCAGGAAGTTAAAGATGGTTTATATATTTTGGACGAAAATGAATATGACAACTATTCATCAAGATCCAAAGTGCAAAACATAGATATGGACATTGCAATATCTGTAACAGAAAAAGAAGGGAACAAATCTGGACTCGGAATTGCTAAAATTATAAATGCTGGTATTTCGTCTGAAAATACACAACAAAATGAGAGTATAAGTAAAATTAAATTTTCTATTCCTATCGTTTTACCAACAAGTAGTTCGCAAAAATATTTTGAGAAACATTTTAGGAAATAATATATAGCCGGAAGCATAACGCTCCGGCTTTTTACTTGATTAGTCCTTTGTTTTTCAACCTTTCTATAATTTGGTTGTAAAGATACTCTATATCCTGGCGGAAATCCTTATACTGCTGGTAGATAAAGGAAACATCGGCGATATTGTTCGATATTACACACGGGGACACATCCGGGAACACACCGGAAATCTCGGCCCGGATTCCGTTCGGCAACCGACCGCCGGCCAGCACGCTGGGGGCGAACAGGAACAGAACGATGAAGAGAAACTTCTTCCGCTGGGTGACGCTTTCAGGATTGGGCGGGCAAGCCATCCCAGCCAGCAACTCTTTGAACCAGGAATAAAGCTCAGGAATGAGTGAAAAGTCGGTTAGGATAGGGGAGGAAAGCTCATTCTCTCTCTCAGATAATCTTGATTTCAGTTTACGTATGGATTTCAACTCCACGATTGATGAAAATTCTTTTGTCATAGAACGATTATTATGATTGAAATTCTTATATTTGCATCATAATCGTGTGTGGGAGTTGGCTTCTAATCGTGTGGGCTGGTTCCCTTTTTTAGTATGCTTTCCCTCCGTGCATAAACGGGCGAAGCTCGTTGTACTTCATCTTCTGCTCGATATGCCATGCAATATCTATGTTTTTTGCTCTACACCAAGAAAATATTCTTCCCAAAGAACAACTTATATGTAGTTTCAACCAATCCTTTTGGCTTTTATCTGGGTTGGTGATAAATGAGCAAAACATGTAAGAAAATTCCGTGAATGATATTTCCTCTATATATAAGCTATCCATGTACAACAATTCGCAGTTGCGAAGTCCAGCCAGATCCAGCAGTCTGATGCATGCATCGGAAAGTTCATCCTCTACGCTATCTTTAAGATAATATTCAAACGTATCACGATAGGCTTTATCATAGTTTTCTCCATACAGCTTCATCTCGTGTATGTAGTAATCCAATTCCTGATTGAACTTTTTAGTATCTGCATTTTTTCCTTTCCGGTCTGCTTCCACAGCTTCCATCAGCTCAGATATGACAAGACATAGGAAATGTTCATCACTCAGGTTTCCTTCATGCCATCCGTGGGCGACTGCGCACTGGTAGGCTTTATCTCTTAGGTCGTTCAGGTTCTTCATTTCAGGTATTCTTTATAAAAATATTTTTCTCTTATAAGCCACTCAATCGTTGAAATGACAGCATCAAATAAATCTTTTTTCATTTCTTGGTGCTTCACATCATAACCTAATTCTTCATAGGTAACAAACCAATACATTCTGTCGCTGGAGATTTCCAAATCGGCATTCGGGCGGTTTGTTTGTTCTAACGACTTTGGAATCAGCTCCAGCAAACGGTTAAAACTCCATGAAGGTATGGTATTACTCGCAGGGCAGTGATAGTTTTGAGTAATATACGTATAGTCCATTCCGCTTGGGGACATTTCGATATGGCAATCTGCCGTTTCAGGCTTTATCCCCAGTGCAAGCAATTTTTCCGACTGCCTTCTGGTAGTGGAGATTTGTGATTTGAATTTCATATGATTCATAACTTTCTGTTGTTCCTAATAAGTGTGCTGTTTGTTCGTTGTAAGGTATGCACTCATAGTCCCATCCACCTACGCAATAATAGAGGTAACATTTTTCATCTTCATCCCATACCCTGTGAGAAAATATATTCAAACACCATCTATCTTCAATTCCTTCTCTTGTAAGAACCCAATCTTTAGGTTTAAACTCACAATCCTTTCCAATGTTTGAAGAATTGGAATGATTTGGAAAAAAGCGTTTGAGATATTCTTTGGCTTTCGGCTCTTTGCTTTCTTTCAGTGCTTCAATAATAATTTTTTTCTGTTCTTCATTCGCATGACCTTTTATCGAATAAGTCCAACCTTTCATATCGAAAAAAATATTACCTTGAAGGTCTATGCAACAATACGCACTAAAGTTACCATGTCTATCTTTTGTATCTTTGTAAATAAACGGAGTTCCACATTCGCAAATTAGTATATCTCCATCCTTAAACGTCATGTATTCGGGGATTTCAAGAAGTAAGTCCAAATTGCTTTCTTCGTCGCCCTCACAATGCCACCTTCCGTCAATCATAAATGTTTCAACAACTTCTTTTTCTCTATATTTTAAAAGAGCGACAATAGGAGAATCGTCATCTATTTTGTCCCAGCAAACAACTCTAACATGAATTCCGTCACGTGTAACAATTCTACCTTCGAATTCCTTGTTCTGTATGCGTTTTGCTAACTCCACCTCAAAAGGTACTCTTACGTATTTTGTTTCCATATCACTTATCTTTTATTATTGAATAAACATACTCCAACGCCTCATTATATCCTTTTTCATAAGCATACATTAAGTCGTAACCGTCAAAATAAGGTTGTTGCATTGCTTTTGAAATACCTTCTTTTTCAATTATATTATCCTTATCAAGCTGACGGATTTTTGCTTCTACATATTCCATTGATTTTCGCTTTTCACTCATATCACATTGTCTTTTTAAGTTCTTCAATGAGCGCATTGGCTTGTTCTACTGCAATCTTAGCTATGACTGTTGAAGGTTTGTCTTTAGTATCACTTTTGGCTAACCGCAGTATATCGGTATTTAAACAAAATCCTTGCATCGCCGCAATAGCCGCCTGTACTTTTACGTGCTTCCAGTCTGGGTAAACATTAATAAAATCCAACTGTATATCAAGGTAAGCTTTACCATTACTTCCTAAATAAACATAGCTTGCTCCGTAGCCTATTACTGGAACAGCGCATTTATCAATTTCTACATCTATTACTTCACCTGTCGCTTTTACCTTTGCTTTCATAGTCTTTCATTTTAGATTGAATAAACTTTGCACCCTTAATAAATCCTTCAATAAAGTTGTCGGTGCATACTTTGGCAACTTCCGGATTGCACATACAATAGACAAGAGGACAGTTATTGCATCGCCTGCTTCGTCCTCTTGCATGTTTTGCTTCGTCGATTAATGATGCCATTGCTCTTAAATTACTCTTAATTTGCTCTTAAAATGCTCTTAATCTCCTTCAAGGTTTTTCAATGTCTTGGACAAACCAATGTACAGAATTGTCGAACATGTAGCTATCAATACCAGCTCAATCACGCTAAATCTATAATACAGCTCTATCACAACCAAAGTCATTCCTGATCCGTAGGCTATCACGCCAAGTATTTCTTTGATGATGTTTAGTATCTTTTTCATGAATTATCCTCCTTCAAAGCTCTCACATATCATTTAATTCTTAATCGTTCTCTTCTATACCAATCAGCATACTCTTTCGTACACTTTGCTTTGGTGACGTAAATGACGGTAGTTGCATTAATCCGCAATGGATAAAGATTCCTTTCACGTGTCAACTGTCTCTGAATATATTCGGTCAGGTCGTTACCGTTCTTGCTGGTATCTGACTTGCGCTCCTTGGTTGGAGGTAATGTGTTCTTGTTTGCCATTATGCTTTCTCATTTTTATTAATTAAACTCTACCTTTACCATCTTGTCGATGTTCATCGCCAGAATCTTGATTGCAAGACGGATGTTATCCGAACTGGGAAGTACGTGCTCTCCGGCAATGGACATGCACGCACGGCGGATGTTGACAAGGTGCTGATTGGGCCGTGGAATGTATGGCGACATGGTGGCTTTCTGAATGAACTGTGCTGTGGCACGCTCGAACTTCCAGATATAGTCTATCAAAATGACGCACATGTACAGGTTGAGCAGCAAGGTGTAGTCTGTCAGATCGGGCCATTGCTTTTTCATTTCAGCATAAACCGACTGCTGCAACT
Organism: Bacteroides sp. ET489; assembly: GCF_030518095.1. NCBI lineage: Bacteria > Pseudomonadati > Bacteroidota > Bacteroidia > Bacteroidales > Bacteroidaceae > Bacteroides > Bacteroides sp. ET489. Next base: position 82,760 of record NZ_JAULLJ010000012.1, on the reverse strand, counting down.
TCTCGATGTGACCGTATGCTTCGTCGAAGAAGAAATCTACCTTGTCTTTCAGGTCTTCTTCTATCTCGTGACCTACAATCCCCATCGTTTCGCGCTCATATTCTTTCATCTCCTGTTTGAGCGTTCGGGTCTGTTCTTTGTAGTTCAACCTTTTCCGGGCGCATATCTGGCAAACTACATCTGCGTATTCGAATGCCGCGCGGCTGGTGACGACTGGGATATATACCAGCTTCAGGGTTGTCTCCGGTGGTACATTGTATTCCATCAGTTCGCCGGCGGATATGCTTGTTCCGACGCCGGCGTTGATAAGGGTTTGGATTTGGGATATTGTTCTCATGGTTAATTATTTTCTGTTATTATTCAAATAATGTTTTTTGCACTAACGTTCCGTGCCCCGTCTCAATCTGCCCCATGCATGCTTCCTTGAATCTTCTTTCCTGTGCTTCGAAGTATTCCTTGTCAATCTCAGTTGCGTAGAAATCAAAACCCATTTTGTAAGCGGCAATTCGGCTGCTTCCGGAACCTAAGTGAGTATCGAGTATCTTGTCTCCTTGCTTCGCAAACTTTTCTAAAACCCATTTATACAGCTTTATGGGTTTTTGTGTCGGGTGAATCTTTTTCTCTTTATTGTCTCCTCCCTTGTTCGATAAGTGAATAATAGCTGCCGGATAATCGAACGAAGTCCATGCTAATTCAAATTGGGAAAAGCTTTCCCACGGCTGAATTTTATCCCAGTATAAAACGCAACGCGTAGGTGGCAGTTCGAAATAGTTTCCTCCCCAAATAATCTGGTTCTTTGAAACTCTAACAAGTTCTTGAAAATATTCTTTCTTTGGCGGATTGAAATCCCAATCGCATTGCATTGTATTTAATGCTCTGTTTTTTAGCTTTCCCGCTCCTTGATTTAATCTTGCTTTTTTCAGCCGTTGCGCTACACTTTCACCATTATACCCTCCATGTTTCCGGTTTAAATTGGTGCCCATTGTCATGTTTGGCGCATTTATTCCGTACGGCGGGTCCACCACCGCCAGCTCAAAGAACTTATCCGGTATGTTTCGCATGTATTCCATGCAGTCCATGTTATATACTTCGCTTATTGGCATTTCGTTTCCTTTTTAAATCTTATCATCAAAAATCCTCTCCTCTCGCATTCCCTCAACAACTCCATGTCCTCCGGGCGGATGTCGCATGGAGTTTCGTGGTTCACGGTCATGTAGTCGGGGAGGACGAATTTTTCGCGGATGCTGTTGTAGCAATCCTTTTGCCGGCCTTTCTTTGTCCAGCAGATAGTCAGTCTCATGGGATTATCGGCGCAGGCTGGTTCCTTCGAACTTGACGCGGCGGGTGATAGCAACCAGTCGGTCCATGGTGCGCTCGCCGTACTTCTGGGAAATTTCGTCGAGGGACAGGTTGGTAGTGAGCATAAGCATTTTGCCGCGTTTCTCGGCTTCGTCCACTATCTCGCAGAAGGCAAGGCGTCGCTCGCCATACTTCACGGCCATGCTTTCGGTGCCAACGTCGTCGATGTAGAGGATGTGCTTCTGCTTCACGGTGTCAAGTTCTGCGTTCATCTGCTGGGCGTCGTAGCATGATACTATCTTGCGGCAGTAGTGGTTGAGCAGTAACGGAATAATTTTCCAGCAGATAAGCGACTTTCCGCGTCCGCAGTTTCCGTGACATAATAGCCCCCTTCCACGGTTGTCGGTGAGCCACTGGACTATCTGATCATATTCCGGCAACCACTTGGCTTGTCCGTCTGTGAAATAGTTCAAGCCTCTCCAAAGCACATCCTTAGCCCCGGGAACGGTTATATGCACTTGGTTGGGAACTGGGTTGAAACCAACTTCGCGCAGGCTGTCGAGGGTAGTTTTAAAATTTATTGTTTCCATCGTTCTTCCCATTTTCGTTCTTCAGGAGTGTTATATTTCTCAGTTGAGTTGTTAGTGAGTATCATGCCAGTGTCCACCTTTGCGGGCATCCGCTCGCGGGAAGCCCAAGTGGCCAGCCGCTTGGATAGCTCCCATGTTTTTTCCAGCTCGTATCGCATTTTGGTTCCTGATCGGTTCAGTTCGCTCCAGTAGTCGAAGAAGGAACGTATCATTTCCTTCGTGTATTGCCCGACGTATGGAACGAGTATCTGATAGAAGGTTTCTTTCCGTAAGAGTGTAGCGGCTTTAGCCGCGTCTTTCTTTGACTCTACGCTAGTAGAGTTTTCTTTATCTTTATCGTCTTCTTTATCTTTTTCTTTAGGTTCGGTTTGGTTTCGGTTTGGTTTTGGTTTGGTTTCTTTTGGTTTTGGTTTGGTTTTGGTTTGGTTATTGTTTGGTTCTTGTTCGGTTACTACTTGGTTGTAGGACTGCTCTTCTGCGGAAGTGGCCTTGCATGGCCTTCCACCTTTAGAGCCGTTCTCCATCCGTTTGTTATTCGCGTCAATCTGAGGTTTTACCATTGCCAGCATAGCACTCGTAATCGGCTTCAGTGATCCAGTTGTTTCTCCGTTTAAGCCATACTCTATTATAGCTGTGAGCACTTCTCCCTGCATCTCTCTCGGCAGATTCTTGACTGCTTCAAACCAGCTTCGGTAGAAAACAAATCCGCTTCTCATAGATTAAAATCTTACATTGGTTAATTGTCTGTTATTAGAATATACCGCCCACTTGCCGTTGCCTCCGTCCACAAGGCGGAGATCTTTCACTTCGCCAAAGCGTTTCAGGTTGCCACAGAGGTCAACGACCCAGCCCGCTTCCTTGTCGGGATGCGGACGGATGGCGCGGCCTACTATCTGGTACCACAGAGCGAGCGACATCGTGGGGCGGGCCATGACGATGGTGTCCAGCTCTGGATAATCAAATCCGGTAGTGAGTACCCCGACATTGGCTACAACGGGTATTTCTCCGGACTTGAACTGCCGAAGTATCATCTCGCGGGTGGCTTTGGGCGTGTCACCGCTGACGATGGCCGTACCGGGAATGGAACGTGTGAGCCTTTCGGCTTCTTTCAGGAAGCGGGTAAAGACAAGGATGCCCTTGCGCTTGACGCCGCTCTTGGGGTTCATCAGCCGGCGGACGATGCTGACCAGAAAGCCGTAGAAGTCGATGCGTTCGTATTCGCGGACAACGGAACGGTCGGTGTAGTCGGCACCGGTGGTGTTCACCTCAAGGTTGAGTTCGTTCCAGCCAAACGGGTTCATCGGGTAGTAGTTGAGCTTCGAAAGATAGCCCATGTCGAGCAGCGTTGATACCTGGACGTGGTAGATTACCTCGGAGAACACGCACGGACGGGTCCGGGTGATGAACTTCAGCTCCGATCCGTAGTCGCGGCTCGACGACAGGCGGTAAGGCGTGGCCGTCAGCCCCAGCACCTTGCAGCGCAGCATAGCGAGAAATTCCTTGTACATGCCTGCTTTGGGGTTGACAAGGTGGCATTCGTCGATGATGATGTTGCGGAAGTGCTGGAAGAGTTCGGGATGGTTGCTGACGCTGCCGATGGTGGCGAAGGTGATGCGCGATATTTCTTTCCGGCCGAAGGAAGCGGAGTAGATGGAGCAATCCAGTACGCCGTAGGAACAGAGCTTCAGGTAGTTCTGTTCGAGTATCTCCTTGCTGGGCTGAAACACCAGCGTATGCCCTTCGAGGCGGCTGGCAATGTCGGCTATCACCAGACTTTTTCCGGCACCGGTGGGCAGCACCATGATGGCGTTGCGCTTCGTCCTTTTGTCGTTGAAGAAGCGGACGGCGGCATCGCTGGCCTGCTGCTGATAATCACGTAGCTTGTATGTCATAGTCCTTTCTCCTTGCTCAGTTTGTCGGCCAAAGCCTTGTAATACTTGGTTAGTTCGATTAATTCAAAGTCGGTCCACTTTCGTGCCTGACCGGCTTTCCAAGCTAATTTGTCGAAACGTTGTTGCCCGATTTTAGCTTTCAGGTTTGCCTCATAGCGTATCAGATGGTCGGCACTGAAACGGTTGCACGCCCGGCACTCGGCGTGGGCGTTGTCCTCGTCGAAGCGTGTGGCCATGTGGCGGCGCGAATGGAAGTGTCCGCAGTCCGCCTGTTCGTATGGCTTTATCTGACCGCACGAGATACAGCGGAAATATCCACCGGGCATGCAATCGCGAAGCCGGATATAGCGGCTGAACTCCTTGTCGAGCTTTGCTTTCAGGTCGGGTTTCTTTTTGACCTTGATGCCTGCACGGTCGAAGAGTGGCAAGGGTTTTTCTTTCTTCTTCTTGGGTTTTCGTTTGATGTAGTATGGCATAATCCTATTGATTAAGTTTCTTTGCAGGCGGTGCCGGAATCGAACCGGCTTTTCTCCCGTGCGGGAGCGTCCTCCCATGTGAACGAACCGCCTTGGATTGAGAATGGAGAATTAATAATTGAGAATGGAGAATGTGGAACTAATTATCAATTATCCATTTTCCATTATCCATTAAATAATTATCCCAGCGGATCTTCCCCGCCCTCGCCCGGCTGCTGTGTGTCGTCGGTGCCGTCATCGGTAGTGGCGGCTTCGGCACTGAAGGGCAGCCACTCGATGCCGGTCGATACCAGTCCGCGGGTAATGGTTTCGCCGCGCTTGGTGTTGCCTTCGCGCTGCGGGGTGAACTGCACGCGCACGGCTTTGACCTGCTTGTTGAAGTCGAAGTCTTTCTCTTCTTTTACGCCGGTGGTGTCGAGCGTCAGGCGAAATGTGCCAAGCCCGTCGAGGCGGACGGACTTGCCTTGCTTCATGAAGTCGGCCAGCACGCCGGCAAGGTCGCCCAAGACGGCGGCTACATCTGATTTGCTTACTGTGCTGATCTGCGCGAGTCGTTCAGCTACTTCTTTGGTTTCCACGGGGTTGCCCACTGTGACTGCTTGCGGGTAGTAAACTCCCGTTTCTTTGTGAAATTGCTTCTTGTAAAAAGCCATAATGATTGAGTTTTTAGTGCTTCCACCAATGTCAGACTTTGGTCGGTCCAATGTCAGACATTAATGCCTCCAATGTCAGACTTTGGTGAAAGCGGGGTTGAACATTGATTTATTTGCTTCCCGAGGGGATGAACCAGTCGGGGATGTAGTCTGTTTTTTACTATAAAAATTCATTGTTTCTCTCAATCTCCTGCTGCGCAAACACAATCATCTGGTGCTCTTCGGGCGACGGCAAGTAGATACCTGCCACGTGTGCCGACCAGTTGCGGAAGCGGTCTATCGAGAGGGTCATTTCGGCGGTAGTCAGCTCGGCCGAACTGCGAAGGTAGGTTACTTCGCGGCCTCGCTTGTTGATGGTTTTCCGCTCGAATAGTTCGCGGTTGCACGTCCGCTTGTAGAAGTCTATCTTGGCTTCATCGAGGCTGCAACCGTACTGGCTGCCAAAGTAACCGAGCAGCAGGTGCAGGTAGCTGTTCTGGGCGAGCGTGCGGTTGGGGTGTTTCTTCTTCACCTCGATAACGGCCCGCTCGCGGAACAGGCGGTTGATGTATTCCTTGAACTTGGGAATCTCGTATTCGTTTTGCAGGTTGAAAATCATAGTTAGAATGGAAGATCGTCTTCAGGTTTTCCGTTTGCATCCACCTTGGGCGGGAATGCGTTTACCATTGTCGGCACGGCTGCGGCGGATGCGGGTTTGGGCGCATACTGCTGTGCGTCGGATGCGGTTTGTTGCATCGGCTGTTGAGCCGCTGGTGCCTGTTGATGCGCATTGTGTTGCTCCAGCTTGTAGCAGCGGATGCCGATCATACGTTTCACTTCTCCGTCCTGCGTCTGCCACTGTCGGCCTTGCAGGGCGAACGATACGGTAACGATGTCGCCGACGTGGAATCGGTCGAGTTCGGCACACTTTTCTTCGCTCAATTCCAGCGGAAGGATGTTGTCGTACGGGCTTCGTTCACCGGTGTAGGTGTTGTAAGTGGTTGCGTCGAGCAGGAACTCACGCTTCTTGAACGTCGCCCCCGATTTGGTTGGGATTTGGACGGTCTGCCCGATGGACAGGAGGCGTCCGGTGATTTGGTTAGGCATCTTCTGCAAAAATCTTCTTATTGGTTATCAAATTTCTGTTATCGTTCAAGAACCGGATAAAGTCCTCACAATGCTCAGTGAGGATGGGTATATCCCGCTCGGGAACGAAAGTATAGCTTTCGGTGTAGGTCGCACGAAAGTCCGTGATGTTATACTCGAACAACCTGACATCGCTGCCGCCCTGCATCAGACAGTATGGATAAACCATGTGCTGCCAGTGGTCTTTGAACTTGCCAACGTAGTAACTGCCGGTGGTCTTGATGTCGTGGATGGACATGGGCATCAGCTCGTCTATATAGCCGTACAAAAGAACATTTCCAAAGCAAGTGGGCAGGATGGCTTCCACCTGTTGCTGGGTCAGCGCGCCTTTGTAATAGTCGGCAAACTCGCGACAGATGGATATAGGAAACTCGAACAGACGGTTGTTGTAAGTAACTTGCAATCCTGCTACGACTTGCTTGCCGTCCGGCATGATCGACAGCAACCTTTCCACCTGTACCTTTTCCGATTTCCGGTTCTCAATCATGCAGTCTATCACTTCATTGAAAGCCGTTCCCTTGTCGGCTGCCTCGCTGTCGAACGGCACGCGGTTGATCGTATCAATCAGGCTTTGAAACTGCTTTTCTCTGAATTCTTCGGGGGTATGCGGTGGATTATCGCTGAATCCCCAATACCTTTCGTATATGACATCGCTTCTCAGATACCCAGTGAAGGCATCGAGAAGCGTGGCATAAAACTTAAACTTAGGCTGCTTTGTCTGCATAGGTCTTGGTCTCTTTGTCGAATATCAGCCCGAGGGCTTTTACCTTGGCCGAGAAAAGGTTTCTGGCCATATTCAATGAGCTTCCTACATGATCGAACTCGTTGATGTGTGAAGCAAATTCATTGGCTGAATTGGCGTCGGTGATTAATTCGATGTTCTCTTTGATTTCGGCTATCACACGGTCGTACTTAGCAGCTTCTTCTTTCTTCACCTGAAGCATGTTCAGGTATGGCTGAATGACTTGGGTGTTGATGAAGTCATTCTTTGCGGTCGGATTGCCGTTTTTGTCGAGGATGTTAGGCACAAACATGATACCCGGCAGGTTGCAGGTATTCTTCCCGTCGTTGCGCGATGTGGGGTCGAAAGTAATGGTTCGCTTCTGTGCGCCATTCTCGTTTCGCATTTCCAGATAGCCCAGCAGATCGAGTTCGGTAACGATTGAGTTATAAGACTTCTCGCGCAAGGCCGGGATAAATACAGTATCGTCGCCTTCCTTGCGGGTATCACGATGGGCAACGAACACCACGTTCTTGTTCAGCGAAGAAAGCGTGCGCGTCATCCAAGAGAATTCGGCGTTAATACCTCCCCAATCCTTAATTTGCGGCTGGCGTGTGCCACACTTATAAGAAATGATGAAGTCCATCATCTTACCGATAGTATCTACTACGATGGTTTGGTAGGCCGAAAGATCTTCTTGCAAAACCTGTTGTACGTCCTGCCAAGAACTTACCTGTACGATGTCGATGCCGTCCAAGTGAGCCATGTTTACACGTTTCACGCCGTTGTCGAAGTCTAACAAAAGCGGTTTCGGTGCGCTCAAAGCCACGGTTGTCTTACCCATACCTGCCTGTCCGTAAATCATCATCTTTACGGTGGAAGGAATTACTAATTCATTGGATTTCTTAATCAGACTCATAATATTGATATTGAATTGGTTGGTTTATTTCAGTTGCGCATGTTTAATCACGTCCCAAGCGTTGCAGAACCATTTCCCGTTCTGCTTGTTCGTCCTCTTCTCGGCACGGATCAGGCCTTGCCCCACCAAACGCATCAGGCGGGACAGCCCACCCACGATGTCGGCTGCCTGATCGCGGCCGAAGGTCTTGTCGTTGAGTACGATTTTCAGTACATCTTCGTTCACCATATCCGTTCCTCCCCTATCCTTGTTTATTTTATACACATGATGGCCGTGTAGCCCGGATATTCGGTGGCCGACACGCGGTATTTCACGTCCATTTTATTCTTCAACACACCCGTCAGCCTCAAGTCGCGGTTGCGCCGCGATGCCTCCAGCTTGATGCCGCTGTGTCGCTTCTTGTCGTAGGGCACTTTATAGATGTCGCCCTGCTTCATCGTATCAAACAGCCGCACTGTCTGATAACTTTCATCTACTGCAATTTCTCGTATCATAACTTTTTTGGGATTTAATATTTCAAGTGGGTAATGCGGGACTCGAACGCCGCGACCTGCGCATATCTAACTAACCTTAAAACAAACTATGGAAAACACACAACCAATCCCGAAACATGCGCCGCTCTACCTGACTGAGCTAATCACCCATAAAAAAGGTGTGCTATCTTCACAGACCGCACACACTGACTGTTTCACACAAAATGTATTCATCTGAGTTCTTCGTCACTACCGAATATTTTGTCCAGTTCGGCCGACAGGGTATCTTTGTGCCTGCCAGTGTATAGACACGGCCAAGAGAAGACGGTCAGCGACAACCAAAACAGCAGCCCAAGGCCTGAAACCGTGACCGCACAAACGATAAACGACACAACCATAACGGCCGATATAGTCTTTACATTCATATTGATAAATAGATTAAGAAGAGAAAACCGCCCTTGCGAGGGTAAGAGGATAGCGGTGCGCACTTCGCGTCCCCCACGGCTTTTGGCAAGGCATATAGCACTGACCTTTTCTGCGGTTTCTCCGGGTTAAGTTCCCGCCCCAGTTCCGATGTCTATGGCTTTCGCTTTGTTGGGTTACGAGGCCGGTGGCCTGCGGGATTATATAGTTCATGCTGGTGCCTGCTCAGTGAAGAACGTGTTTGTAGCCGACCTACGGCCACCTGCAATCGTATAAGTCACTTTTTGTTATCACGGTGATTAATGCGCTGCGTTTGCTTATTGTCAGTCCCTTACTCGCATCCTTTTCACCGCGCCGTTATCGCTACTCAGTCGATTCCCTTTTGCGTCAGGCTTAACGGCAAGCCTAAAATCTTCCAACATGTCAAAGAACTAATCAAATGAGTGTAGTCCCCCACCCGATTCTCGCTATCGGTTACCGGTCGCTGGCCGTCAGCAGGGGTTGAAAAGATTAAGCATATCGGGCAAGTCCCTGCACACGACACAGGGCATCATAATCCATACCGTCGTCGTCGGGCAAATCAAACTGTTCGAGAACAGCTTCGTAATTATCAATCTCGCTGGTAAGCATCCGGATAGCCTCTTGTTTCGTATCTACATTGAAAGTCCGGCATACAGTCTGATCGTCAGCATTGTGGGCGATGTTCAAGTCCTGATACAGACTGTCAAGTTCTTGTTCTATCTCGTAACGTGTCATATCGGTAAGTATTAAAGGTTAGTCATCAGGTTCGCTTTTTTGAAGCATCTGTATTCTTGTCTCTCTGTGTCGAAGTACACCTGAACGGTATCATTCTTCTTTCTGTTGTCACCGCTGGTGGCAGGCATCAGGTTTTCTTTCAGTGTGCCGTAAGCTTCACGAACAGATCCATCTACCTTTTTAAAGTAGAACTTGACGATTCTCTGTTTCATTGCAGTTTTCAGTTTCATGTTAGCCCAAGCACATTTCAGCGCTTCACTCATCGTAAAGCCGTTACGCTTTACGAACTGCCAAGCAAGGCTCATAATCTCGTGTAATACATTTCTTTTCATAATCGTGTGTAGTTTTTAGTAAATTGCTTATCTTTGTTTCGTATCATTGTTACGTTTCTGACGCAAATTTACAGTTTTATCGCAATATATCGCTATTTATCGCAATATAATATCGCTATATTGACAATATTTAACTATTATGAAAAGACTAAATATCGCCAAACTTCGCAAGTCCCTTAAAATGAGTCAAGAAGTTTTTAGGAAAGAGATTTGTGGTATATCACAATCGTATCTATCTGAACTTGAAACAGGTAAAAAAGAACTAACTGAAGAGTTATACAATACTATTATAGAAAAAGTAGGCATAGGGACTATCGCTCCATTTATTGAAGAAATTAGCGATAATATCGCAAAGGTAACTCCACATATTGAATCTAACAATAGAAATTCAATTCCACTTTTTGAGGCAGAAGCCGCTTCTTGTGGAATGCCGTCAGGATTTGAAATCGCAATTGAATCAAACAAATGCGATAAGTATATCATTCCAGATTTAGCAGGATGTGATTTTACAATAAGAACATGTGGAAGAAGTATGATTAATAGGAAATACCCAGAAAGAAGTATTCCTGAGCGTTCAATTGTCGGATGTCGTATTTGGAAAAGTAGGACACATGTTCGATGGGGAGAGGTATATGCACTTGCTACTCCTGATGGAGTCGTAATAAAAAAAATAATGCCATCACAAAAAGAAGGATACATCACTTGTGTGTCATTTAACGAAGAAGAAGATTTTCCTCCTTACGACTTGCCAATAGACGAGATTCAAGATTGGGCGCTTGTAGTTGGAGTAGTCAATGTTATAAATTGGGTTTAGTCATGAAGTTCTCTCCATACATTTGGAACCTATACAAGAATTCTCATAAAGGAAAGTCTACCATATCCGCATTTTCGGACAGAAAAGAGTGGATGGAAGAGGAACGTCTGTTCGAGAAGTACAATCCTAAAATCAAGGATTCTTTCAATTCAGAAATGATTTGTGGAATACTGGAGGACTTCTGGTGTTATAAGGTTTCAGAATACGATGGGATTGAATTAAACTCTCTGGATGATGCAGGAAAGCTGTATGAGGAAATCATATCCACCGGGCTAATGATAGAATCGGAAGAAATTCTGAAGATTGGCGACTTTGACCGAATGCTTGAGTTCGTACCATTTTTGTCAATGGAATTGAACTATTTGTTCGGAGAATATTTCTTCCCATATCTTTATATTGATGATTTTTACCAGCTTACAAGACTTTCTGATTGCTTTGAAATAGAATTGCCTCCAATCCCCAAGAAACCTGATTATAGAGCAAGGTGCATGTATTATTGGGAACTATGCAAAGTTTTCTATCAATTCAGAAAAGAGAATGAATTGTCACCTGCTGAGTTGAGCGCATTCATGTACGATCATGTTCCAGGCGTCATAGGGATTGACGTAAAGAAGGAAATGCCCAAGCCATCCGCTGCGTGGTTTATCGGAGGATTGATCAAAGGATATGGTACTCATTGGACTACCGGATTCTGGCAAACAAACATGGATACTAAGAGGGGAGATATTCTTATTCATTATGAAACTTCTCCTGTGAGTGCCATTACTTGCCTGTGGATTGCGCAGACCGATGGAGTAGTAGACCCATTCTTTCATTATTATAGTAATACATATATCGGAGACAGGATAGCTATACCTAACATTTCTTTGAAAGACCTGAAAGCTGATGAATACTTTTCCAACCATCCGCTCGTAAGGAAAAATTTCCAAGGAGTTAACGGGTGGCCGGTTACTGGAAAGGATTATTCTGAATTTCTTCGATTGCTTGCGGCCAAAGGGTTTGATACGTCTGCACTTCCGCAAATCTACACACCTTCGTTGCCGGAGGGAGTAATTGTAAATAATGAAAGAGATGTTGAAGTGAATTTATTGGAACCTTTGTTGAATAGTATGGGGTGGTATGAGCATAAGGACTTCATTCGTCAGTTGCCAATCCATGCAGGCAGAGGGCACCGTATTTTCCCGGATTACGCACTTCATTACGACAACAAACCGGAAGAAGAAAAGGCAAAGGTGCTGATTGAAGTAAAATATCACATGAAGAATAATCAGGAAATAGAAGCGGCCTTCCTTCAAGCATTCTCTTATGCCAAGTTGCTTCTATCTTCGTTAATCGTCTTGTGTGACAAAGAATGTATTATGGTTTATGATAACAAGAACGGATTCAGTAGAAGCCGATACAGAAAGTATTATTGGGAGGATATGAAGGACCCCGATTTATATAATGAACTGAGGAACAAACTTAATACTTGATGAAGTTATGAAGAATTTATTAGTGCCCGTTCTATTGGCTATATTATTTTTCAGTTGTGGAAGTAACAAGCCATCGCAGGAACAGAAAGACAAGGCTGATAGATATGTTCAAAGTCTTGTGGATGCCGAAATAGGGATCTACCAAGGTGAACTGACCGATGCTAACTTTCTTGTGCTTGCTGTTGACGCCTATCCAGGAGCTAACTTTGATGTCTATGCACGCACATACCTCGAAGAAGCCCAGAGCAAGGGACTGGATATAAAGGGTGTCTATATCGTGGATATTAAGGATTGCCAGTTCGGTGACGGATGGGTAACAGGCGATAGAATAGGCAAGGCATACAAATAGAAAAAACGAACCGAAACTAAATATTTTAAGACTTGTAGTTAGTTGATAATTATACCATTAAGACAATTTTCGTCTTTTTCCTTCTAAGGCGTGGGTCTTGCGTTCGAATCGCAACGGAATCACAGAGAAAGGAAGTCTGCAAAATACTGGAAACAGTTTTGAGGCTTCCTTTTCTGTTTCCTCTCATCAAGCCCCTACCCCGCCAGACACTTGTAATCCATTTATTGAACACTTGTGCAGCTCACCTCAGACACTTGTGTGGCTCGCATCGAGCACTTGCCTGAATTAGGGCTCAAGTACGATTCGGCAAGAAAACGCATCGGCACTGACAAAAAAAGGAGGATGTACAAACACCCTCCTTGCTTAAAACGCTACTCAAAACGTTTCGTATTTCTTATTTTGTTTTCTTCAATACAACTGCCGTACGCGCAGGTACATACAACTTCAGCCACTCTTTCTTCTCTTTCTTATAAAGAGGATCGGGCATGGTGAAATGTTTAATGGTATCGTCACTGAACCCATAGCCACCATAGGCAGGATTATCAGTATTCAAAACTACTTCATAAGAACCTGCAGGTACCAGGAAACCATAATCGGTAAACGACTGTCTAGGATTGAAGTTGAAGACAAACACAAGATCCTTACGCATATAAGCCAATATCTGATCGCCATCGTTATGCCAGATTTCCTGTACAGGAGTATCCTGGAAATTTTTCATTCCTTTGATGACAGACAACATATCGACATCAAAATCGCCCATATAATGATATGCCAGATTATGATTGTCGACCAAATCCCACTGACGGCGAGCATACTTGCACGACCATCCGTTACCTTCGCGTGGGAAATCGATCCATTCAGGATGACCGAACTCATTACCCATAAAGTTCAGATAACCACCATTGATGGTAGTAGCAGTAAGCAAACGAATCATCTTGTGAAGGGCAATACCGCGATGAACGCGATAGTTCTCGTCACCCTTCTGCATATGCCAATACATATCCGAATCGATCAGTCGGAAAATGATGGTCTTGTCGCCCACCAAGGCCTGGTCGTGGCTTTCGACATACGAAATAGTCTTTTCATCGCTACGACGATTGGTTACTTCCCAGAACATGCTGGAAGGCTTCCAGTCTTCATCAATCTTTTCCTTGATAGTCTTTATCCAGTAGTCGGGGATATTCATGGCCATCCGATAATCGAAGCCATATCCGCCATCTTCGTACTTGGCTGCCAAACCCGGCATACCTGATACTTCTTCAGCAATAGTGATAGCCAAAGGATTGACCTGATGAATCAGTCGGTTGGCAAGCGTCAGATAGCAGATCGCATTATCATCCTGATGTCCGTTAAAGTAGTCGCCATAGTTGCAGAAAGCTTCGCCCAAACCATGACTATAGTAAAGCATGGAAGTAACTCCGTCGAAACGGAATCCGTCGAAGTGGTACTCTTCGAGCCAGTATTTGCAATTAGACAGAAGGAAATGAAGCACTTCATTCTTTCCGTAATCGAAACACAGCGAATCCCAAGCCGGATGCTCATGACGATCGCCCGGATAGAAATACTGATTGGGATCGCCTGCCAGATTACCCAGTCCCTCGACCTCATTCTTTACGGCATGAGAATGGACAATATCCATGATTACGGCGATGCCCATGCTGTGAGCGGTATCAATAAGTTCCTTCAGTTCTTCGGGCGTACCAAAACGCGATGATGCAGCAAAGAAACTGGAAACATGATAGCCAAAGCTTCCATAGTATGGATGCTCCTGAATAGCCATAATCTGAATGCAGTTGTAACCATCCTTAGCTATACGCGGAAGCACATTTTCCTGAAATTCCTTATAAGTGCCAACCTTCTCCTCGCGTTGAGCCATACCGATGTGGCACTCGTAAATCAACAGAGGCACATTTTTCACAGGCTTAAATGCCCGTTTCTTCATCTTATACGGTTTCTCGGGAGCCCAAACCTGTGCGCTGAAAATCTTTGTCTGCTCGTCCTGCACCACACGTGTAGCCCATGCAGGGATGCGTTCGCCCTGACCGCCTTCCCAATGTACCATCATTTTGTACAGGTCACCATGCTTCATGGCATTTGCAGGCAATTTGATTTCCCAATTACCATTGGCCTTGCGCTTCAGGCTATATTTCTTTTCTTCTTTCCAATTATTGAAAGTTCCGATTAAGAATATCTGAGTTGCGTTAGGAGCCCACTCACGAAATACCCATCCGTCGGCAGTACGATGCAAGCCAAAATACAAATAACCGGATGCGAAGTCCGACAAAGTATTCTTTCCCTTGTTGGTCAGTTCGGCTTCCTTGTCTATGGCATGCTGATGACGACCATTGATAGCGTCAGCATAAGGTTCAAGCCACGGGTCATTCTTTATCAAGTTCAATGTTTCCATAAAATACTATCTTAGGATTTTATACAGTCAGACTTTTATTTTCACAATAATTTTTTTCACTCCATCGGGTGTGATGCCGGGAGCATGACCATCCTGAGGGAAAAAGATGGCAAACATGCCAGGCTTGACAGTAATATAGCTTTCGGCAGGACCGTCAAAGAAGACAATATCCTTTTCCGCATTATAAGGTGTACTTACCGAAAGGCAATCCTGAACCGGCGTATACCCCATGATTTCATCTCCTGAAAGAGGAATCTGAATGTCTATATATTCCTGATGAGCTTCCAGTCGGGCCTGCTCTGAAGTTTTCGGCTGTGTCTGAGCCACATTTACCCAAAGCTCTTTACCCTTCAACTCTGTTTTTCCGACTTCCATATTCTTCAAATCGCACGATTTCAAGAATTCTGCCACCTGTGCAAACAACGGATGCAGAGAGACGTACTTTCCTATATGCTCCAATTTGTCTATTACCATAGTTTTAAGATGTTAGTTGGTTATTATCATATAAGCATTATTCATATTCGAACTCATCGATTGTATAGTTTATAAAGTCTGAAAAGCGCTTCATCTGCCTGAAAATATCATCGATGCGATCCAGACAATCCGGTTCAAGAAAGAAATGATCCGGCTGACTACAAGCCACTGTATATTCCTTGCATTGCAAATACTTCAAATAAGGATAATCTTTCGGAAAACCCTTGGGAGCGGTTTTCAGGAAGGTCTCTCCTACAACCGGAAAATACTGTTTGAAGAGAGGATCTTCTACAATACTGCGATACTCTGTCATATTGTCGTACACCGCCTGCCTTATAGCACGTAACAAAGGCGACGGCAAACAATAACTGCCTCCTGCCAGCAGACAATTGTCCGGCTGCAAATGCACATAATATCCGCAATGATAAGACTTTTTCCCTTTTGCATTGATATACCCGCCAAAATGTATCTTATAAGGAGTCTTGTCCTCCGAAAAACGGGTATCTCTATAAATCCGATAGGTGCAGTCTTTAGGCTCCAGACACCGGACACTCTCGTCGAACAGGGCAATCCGAGAGATAACCGCAGAAAGTAAATGATCGAACTCGCTACGGGCGGCCTCGTAGTAATCGCGGTGCGCATTGAACCATTCGCGATTATTGTTTGCGGCCAAATCTTTCAAAAATTGGAATATAACGGAAATATCCATATCATTCTTCTTTTATTTGACAAACTTACAAATAAAATTTTGAAGAAACTAAAAAAGTACACAAAAAATAGAAACTGCCCGCATACACCAACCTGCCCGAAACATTGCGACAAACACCCGAACACAAAAAAGGCTGCATCAGCAAAATCTGTCATTGACACTTTGCCGACGCAGCCTATTCTTTTGTCAGGACAGGAAACCCCAATCCTGATTATCGCTTACTTCGTATCAGATAAACCAACGAACGTAACAGAAATCTTGACGATGAGGCAGATCCGGATTCTTGGGGAACATACGATATGCAACCTTAAAGCTTCCAGCATTCTCCAACTTGTGACTTACACGGAAAGTATAGAGATTACCTTCCTTCTTCACTACTTCGAACGGTTCTACAGAGTATACATGTTGCTTACCATCGGCTGCAGTATAGGTAGTAACCAATTCCAAACCAATAGCGTCGTCCAAGCCTTTCTCATCTATTACATAAGTAATGGTATATTCCTTACCGCTTTCGATAGATCCTTGTCTAACTTCTTCAGACTTTTCACTCGAAACAATCTCGATGCTATCCCACTTTTCAGCCACAGTTTCTTTCCATGCGGCAATTTCCTTGGCTTTCGCATAACCGTTGGCTTCCAGCAAATGGAAACGTTTGGCTTCCTTATTGTAGAACTTGCTATAGTAATCGTCCAGCTGACGCTTCATTGTATAGTGAGGTGCAACCTGAGCGATAGAATTCTTGATCGTCTTGATCCAGCCTTCAGAATATCCCTTCTTGTTGCGAGCATAGTACAAAGGCAGAATTTCAGTTTCCAGGATACTGTAGATAGTAGCAGCATCGAGCTGATCCTGATGTTCCTGGTTCTGATAAGTACGTTTCTCGGTCAAAGCCCAACCAGCACCTTCGCGATAGCCTTCGAGCCACCAACCGTCGAGTACAGAGAAGTTGACTACACCATTCATCAATGCCTTTTCGCCAGATGTACCAGATGCTTCGAGCGGACGAGTTGGTGTATTCAACCAAATGTCAACACCCGAAATAAGACGACGTGCCAATTGCATATCGTAGTTCTCAAGGAAGATGATCTTACCCAAGAACTCAGGGCGACGAGAGATTTCGATAATCTTCTTGATCAATCCCTGGCCAGCACCATCGTGCGGGTGAGCTTTACCAGTGAAGAGGAACTGAACAGGATAGTCGGGGTTGTTCACAATCTTGGCCAGACGATCCAAGTCGGTGAACAGCAGGTGAGCACGCTTGTAAGTAGCGAAACGACGACCGAATCCAATCAGCAATGCATTCGGATTGATCTTGTCGAGCAGAGATACAATGCGCGAAGGATCACCCTGATTCTTCAGCCAGCTTTCACGGAACTGACGGCGGATGTAGTCAATCAGCTTGTTCTTCAATCCCATGCGGGTCTTCCAGATCTCTTCATCGGGCACATTGTAAATGGCTTCCCAGATCTTTGCATTCGACTGGTCGAACCAGAAGTTTTCGTCGAAGTGAGCAGCATAAAGCTGTTTCCACTCGGTTGCACTCCATGTCGGGAAGTGTACACCGTTGGTTACATAACCTACGTGCATTTCTTCGGGGAAGTAGCCCTTCCAGATAGGTGCAAACATTTCTTGCGATACTTTTCCGTGCAACCAGCTTACGCCGTTGACTTCCTGAGAAGTGTTGCAGGCAAAGATAGACATACAGAAGCGCTCGCCCTTGTCGCCCGGATTGTTGCGGCCCAAGTCCATCAGTTCATCCCAAGTGATACCCATTCTTGAAGGATAGCCTCCCATGTACTTACCGAACAGGCCTTCGTCGAAATAATCGTGACCGGCAGGCACAGGTGTATGAACGGTGTAAAGCGAAGAAGCACGAACCAATTCGATAGCCTGGTTGTAAGTCAGTCCTTCGGCTACATAGTCGCAGATACGCTGAACATTGATAAGAGCAGCATGTCCTTCGTTGCAGTGATAGATATCTTTCTTGATGCCCAACTTCTTCAGCGTCAGGATACCACCGATACCCAACAGGATTTCCTGCTTCAAA
Organism: Bacteroides sp. ET489; assembly: GCF_030518095.1. NCBI lineage: Bacteria > Pseudomonadati > Bacteroidota > Bacteroidia > Bacteroidales > Bacteroidaceae > Bacteroides > Bacteroides sp. ET489. Next base: position 64,829 of record NZ_JAULLJ010000012.1, on the reverse strand, counting down.
CGGTTTTCCCAGTCGCCACCATAAAGCTGGTAAGTGATAGAGCGGTCGAACTCGCTATTCATCTCGTTGTCCGTATCGAGCAGATACAGAGAAACACGACCTACGTTTACTCTCCATACATAAGCATGTACATAATAGTCGAGATAAGGTACATCGACAATTACTTGCTGACCGTTTTCATCGAGCACACGGTCGATAGGCAACTGGCCGAAGTTCTGTGCCTCGTAATTGGCAATCTGCTGGCCGTCCATCGACAGTGTCTGAGTGAAATAGCCATAACGGTAGAGGAAACCTACCGCGCACAAGTCGACATTGCTGTCCGAAGCTTCCTTCAGATAGTCACCGGCCAGTACACCCAAACCGCCTGAATATATTTTAAGAACATGGTTCAAACCATACTCCATACTGAAATAGGCTACAGAAGGACGTTTTTTGTCCGGCTCTACATCCATATAAGTACGGAACTTGGAGTAAACCGCTTCCAATCTGCGAAGAATTACTTTATCATTTGCCAATGCTTCAAGTTTGGCAAAACTCATACGTTCCAATAGTAGAACGGGATTTTGTCCCACTTCTTTCCAAAGAGCCGGATCAAGGTCTTTAAACAACTCAGTAGCTTCATAGTTCCACGACCACCAGATGTTTCGTGCCAATTCAGACAACTTCTCCAGTTCTTCAGGAATATGAGATTTCACATTCACTTCCCTCCAATTCGGAGTGTTTACATTACTAACTTTAATCTTCATTGTATGATAACTTGATTGATAAATAATTACGTTAACCCAACTGACGCTTCATGGCATTGCGCAAGGCAACGTCATAAGCCTCATAATAATATTGTATAAAGTGCTTCCATAAAGCCTGTTCGGCTACCTGGCTTGCTCTTTTACGTATTTCTTTGATTTCGGATTCGGTCTTAGCCGAGAACGCCGAAATGGTATCTTTGATGCCGTCGGCCACTTCCGAATAATTATAGTCCGAGCGATGCAACACTTCTACACCGTCGTCGATGCCATGCTGGTTCTTCAAACTTTTTACCCAAAGCCCGAACCCGGCAAGGTCGGTTGTAACGGTGGGCACATGGAAAGCCACACTCTCCAGCGGCGTATATCCCCACGGCTCGTAATACGAAGGATAGACGCTGAGGTCCTCGCCCAGAATGACGTCATAATAATGTTTGTTCAGGATACCGTCTTTTCCATCCAGATAGCAGGGCACGAAGATAACCTTTACCTTATCTTCTACCCGATTGCCCATGCCCAGATATTTCAACATGTCAAGCACCTGATCGTGCGTCATGTTCCTCAACCAGTGGGTGATAAAGGGACATTCGAGCGGAGTATCGTATTTGCCGCCTTTCTTTTTCAAACGGGCTTGAAGGTCTTCGCGCGGATCGCCTACCCATCCGGGCACATTGACAAAGGCCAGTACTTTCTTTTTCAGATTCTTATCACGATTCAGGCGATTCAATGATTCCAGAAAGACATTGATACCCTTATTCTTAAATTCATAGCGTCCGCTCGTACCGATAATCAGTGTATCATCGTCCAGGTTGTCGCCCAACAGACAATTGGCCACACGCAGCATCAGGGCGCGTGCGCGCTTGCGCTTACCTGTAAAAGTAGCCCCCTTCGGAACAAAATCGTTTTCGAATCCGTTCATCAGGATGACATCGGCCGACTTGTCGAGCAACTCGCGGCATTCGTTATTGGTAATCTCGCTGACGGTTGTAAAGCAATCGACGTTGTGGGCAGTCTGCTTCTCGATGGAGTGCTTGGATTGCATATTCAGTTCGACCGCCATCTGATCGCCGTTGTAAGCGAAGAGATAATCGTACAGCGGCTTGTCATTACCTGCAATCGAGCGACCTATCGAAGTGGCGTGTGTAGTAAAAATGGTTGCTATCTCAGGAACAGCCGTTTTCAGATAAAGGGCTCCCATGCCTGTCATCCATTCGTGTGCCTGAAAAACTACCTTGTCGGCTGTCGTCAGGTTGTAGCGATAAAAACTTTCCACAACACGGCCAGCCGCATAAGCAAACATAGACGCTTCGTCATAATCGCCATACGCATGCAGGGAATCAACCTGATAGCGATTCCACATTTCGGTATAAATTTCATTCTTCTGTGAATAAAAAGGCTGGAAGTCAACGAGTATGACAATCGGTTCTCCAGGAATCTGCCAACGGCCTACACGCACTGCGAGCTGATCTTTCTCTGTCGCATGTTTTTTCCATGCTGCGCATAAATTGTCTGATTCGACAAACAGGGGATTTTCCTTTCCCTGCCAGAAATCAGGCCCTATAAAGATCACTCTGTCACGAAACTTATTTTGTAAAGTATTTGCCCTTGTCGACAAAACCGTATAAATACCACCTACTTTATTACATACCTCCCAACTTGCTTCAAAAATATAATCGGGGGTCAGTAGTTCTCTAGTCATATATGTCATTATATCTCAACTTTATTGTGCCCGCAAAAATACATATTATTCTTTGAAAAATAGTTTTTTAACTAAAAAAACTAATGATAACAATCCGCAAACGCCCCCACAAAACGGTACAGCGGCATTCAAAGCCTTTTTAAAATCTCATTTACGAGACATAAATGTAACATGTTTACGGCATCCATGCGATTCGGCTGATTTCAGAAACAAAGCCAGCAGCTCGCTATTGGCTTTTCCGTTTATGGCGAGTTCTCTTTTTTCTTCAAAGAAATTGAGCGAACGAGAACATTCGCCACAAATATCCACCCCTACAACGGCTTCTTTTTTCAGGATAATGCCCAGCAAACTTTCGAGTTCGTCCAGTGTAAGTGAGCCCTGATCCCAATTGGTAGCGGCCGATGCTCCGTTCAACACATCCTTATCGACAGATATATAAACGGGGCAATCGACATGTTCTTCCGAAAAACGGTTCCAGCCCTCTTCGTGCGATAAGTCGGTTTCGCTATAACACTTCACCTTATCGCCATAGCCCGTCGTCATAGCTTCGACCAGCGATTCGGCAGCCCCCACAATGAACACTTTATGCAAAAAGGGGTTGGTTTCGAGCACATCCTTCACCCACGATCCACACGATAGCATATCCTCGAACAATGTAGGCTGCATGTCGGGGTGATGATCAAAAACGACCAACGAGAAAGGTTCACGAATTTTATCCGTCCACAATTTGCTCAAATAGTGATAGTTGCCCGAATCGATAAAGTGAATGCCTTCAGGCGAAAACGAAGCTATCTTCTCTTCGAGCCGACGACGGGCATCGACATCGCAATAGCAATCCACACCGTTCAGGTCGGTGCAGTCAATCCATCGGAAGCGGCGATTCTTTATGAAGTTCTCTTCTTCGTAAACGTGGGTGAAATTCATCAGGATGATGTTTGGCTTCATCGGCATCCTCCTTCCATGATAACGGCCACCTTGATTACTCCATCCGCACGGTTTTCGAACAGGCGGTAAGCTTCTTCAATGTCGGAGAGCGGAAAACGGTGGGTGATGAGCGGTGTGGTATCTATCTTTCCCTGTTCGATCAGACGGAGTATCCCGGCGCAATCGCATCCATCCACTCCACCCGTCTTGAAAGTCAGATTCTTACCATACATGTCGGGCAGCGGAAGCACCTGCGGACGGTCGTAGAGGGCTACGACGGTGACCACTGCATTGGGGCGTGCGCACTGCCATGCCAGGCGAAAGCTATCGTCCGAGCCAGCTACTTCTATTACCACATCGGCGCCTCCATGAAGACTGTGCGCAAGTACAAAGTCCTGACACGCGTCGGGTTCCGTCACCAACACATCAGGATAGTGTTCTTCGACAAAGCGTCTTCTTTCGGCCGACTTCTCGCAGACAATGATGCGCCGAGGCTGCTTCAAAAGGGCGCAAAGCAAGGTGCAGATACCCGTCGGACCTGCTCCGATAAGCAGCACTGTATCATCGGGCTTAATCTCGGATATGCGGGCTGCCCAATAACCTGTAGCCAGAATATCGCCCACGAAAAGAGCCTGTTCGTCGCTCACCGAGTCGGGGATGCGGTTCAGCCCTTGATCGGCATAGGGAACACGCACGTATTCGGCCTGTCCACCGTCGATGCGGCAGCCCAACGCCCAACCGCCATTGGCATCGGTGCAATTGTTTACATAGCCCTGACGGCAAAAGAAGCATTCGCCGCAGAAGGTTTCTACATTGACTGTCACCCTGTCGCCGGGCTTCACCGTCTTTACGGCGGAGCCTACTTGCTCGACGATGCCTACCATCTCGTGCCCCACGGTGATACCGGGCACAGCGCGAGGCACACTGCCATGCTTAATATGCAAATCGCTGGTACAGATGCTTCCCAGGGTAACGCGCACCAGTGCGTCGCGCGGATCAATCAATTGCGGAATCGGTTTTTCGGTTAAGGCGAAGCGGCCTTTCTCAATGTAAGTATATGCAAGCATTTCTGTATTTCCTCCTTATAATAAAATCAAATGGTAGACACAAACATACGAATAAAATCCGATAAGGTGTCCGCATGCAGGTACTTATTTTATCCGAACCGCCCGTGAACGAAAAATAGCAAGTCTGCAACGATACATCCGAACAGATTAATTCGTAACTTGCGCCCCTAAACGCGATTTTCACCTTCCACAGCCTTGTTCGGAGAGAGAAGCAGAAAACAAATCGCACTGAAAAAGCCGTTTGTAAGACTTACGTTTCCAAGTGAGAGCAGAGCAACGGTTCATGAGCTCATATACTTACAAACGAATAAACTGATAAACTAAAAAACTTAATACATATATGGCTGACAACTATCTTGAAAACCAATTCGAGCAATACCAGGCACGCAAAGCCGCCTGGGAGCGAGAAAAAAAACTTGGCAAGCGAAAGACGCATCCCACTCCCCCGCCGACAACCGGCAAGGCGGCATCTGCCGAAAGTACAACGCCTGCCGAAAGCGTAAAGCCCGACACAGGAGCTACACCGCCCTCGTGCGTGGACTGCGGCACCCAAAACTGTAAATATAAGACCAAGACTTACCCCGGCTTCTGTCTGACTACCCACCTCGACCCTGCCGACCAGCAATGGGCTCTGGAGCGTTACGACGAAGGACGTAACCACGACATCATGGTGGCCAGTGCCGAAGTCGAATACGAAGGTTATTGCCAATGGACGCGTGTGGAAGAAATCATGCATTTTGCCCGTAAGATAGGCGCCCACAAGATAGGCATCGCCAACTGCATCGGCCTCGTCAGCGAAGCGCGCATCTTTGCCCGCATCCTGCGTGAAAACGGCTTCGAAGTCTATTCCGTCGTCTGCAAGGTGGCCGGACAGGCCAAATCATCAGTCGGCATCCCGCAGCAGTGCGAAAGTATCGGTGCAGCCATGTGTAACCCCATCCTGCAAGCACGCCTGCTGAACAAAGCCCAGACCGACCTGAACGTAGTCATCGGCCTGTGTGTGGGGCACGACAGCCTCTTCTACAAATATTCTGATGCCTACGTAACAACGCTGGTCACCAAAGACCGTGTAACGGGCAACAACCCAGCCGCCACGCTCTATACCGCCCACTCGTACTATCGCAAAAAACTCAGTTAACGCCTCACCGACAATATGCTACACCGTTTTCACGTTCCCATCGACCACATCGCCTTGCCGACAAAATTCACTTATCCCTTCTGCTATACACCCCACCCCCTCTGCCTCATAGCTTCCTACGAAGTGCAGGAATACCTGAAGCAGCAGGCCCAATGGAAGCAGGAGCTCGACGCTGGTAAGATGTTTGGCGTACTGGTAGTGCGCACTGCCGACGGCCAGTTGGGTTATCTGGCGGCTTTCTCGGGCATATTGGCTGGTAAAAACATGCACCCTTTCTTCGTACCGCCTGTCTACGACCTGCTTCAGCCCGACGGTTTCTTTAAGATCGAAGAAGAGCAGATCTCGCAGCTCAACGCACGCATCGACGCTATGCAGACCGACGAACAGTACATACACCAGAAAAACACACTACTCCAAAGAGAGAGAGCCGTACACAAGGTGCTCGACGATGCCAAAACCGCGATGAGAGAAGCCCGCCTGCGGCGAGAAGAACGCCGAAAAGAAGCCTCACTGACGCCCAAAGGTCGCCTCGCTCCCGACGAAGAAGCCGCCCTGATACGTGAAAGCCAGTTTCAGAAGGCCGAATACAAACGGCTCGAAAAACGCTTGTCCGCATGGCTCGATGCCTCGCGTAATCTGACCAACGAAGCAGAGGAAAAGATGGCTTGTCTGAGGTCGGAGCGCCGCCAGCGTTCCGCCGCCCTGCAACGGCGCCTGTTCGACCAATTCACCCTGCTGAACGCCAAGGGCGAACGCAAGAGCCTGCACGATATATTTATCCAAGATTTCGAAAAAATACCCCCCGCAGGAGCCGGCGAATGTGCTGCCCCCAAACTGCTTCAGCAAGCCTATCTGAACGGTTGGCAACCCATAGCTATGGCCGAATTCTGGTGGGGCCAGTCGCCCAAAACCGAAATACGTCGGCAGGGCAATTTCTACCCCGCCTGTAAGGGCAAGTGCGGGCCTATCCTATCGCATATGCTCGTCGGCCTGGATGTAGACGACAATCCGATGGAAAACTACCACACCATGCCCCAGGCACTGCCCATCGTCTACGAAGACAAATGGCTGGTGGTAGTCGACAAGCCTGCGGGCATGCTCTCCGTACCCGGCAAGACCCCAAACTGCGTATCGGTATACAGCCTGATGCGCCAGCGCTACCCCAATGCCGAAGAGCCTATGATGGTGCACCGTCTGGACATGAACACCTCGGGCCTGCTCATCGTCAGCAAAGTGAAGCGGGTGCACGAGGCTTTGCAGAAACAATTCGAAGAGCACCGCGTACGAAAACGCTACACCGCCCTGCTCGAAGGAGCCGTGCCGAACGACAAAGGCCGCATCACACTGCCCCTCTGCCCCGACCCGCACGACCGTCCGCGGCAACTGGTGCACACCATCTATGGCAAAGAAGCCATCACCGACTACGAAGTGCTGTGCCGCAGAGATGGCCGCACACTGATAGCCTTCTACCCGCTGACGGGCCGCACCCACCAGCTTCGGGTGCATGCCGCCCATCCGCTGGGATTAGATTGCCCCATTGTGGGCGATGAACTATACGGGCACAAGGGTTCACGCCTCTGTCTGCATGCCGAATCGCTGGAGTTTGTCCACCCCATTACGGGCAAGCAGATGCACCTCCGTCGGAAAATCGACTTCTGGCTGGAGAGTTGGAAGAACAAGGAAAACGAAAACGAAGAAATGTAACTGATATGAGTTCACGCATCGAAGAAGAACAGCAGACCGTCCGCCAGATGATACGCCTTTACTGCCGGCGGAAGGAGAAGAACAAAAGCCTGTGCGCAGCTTGCCGCGAGCTGGAGGAGTATGCTTGCAAACGCCTGTCGCACTGCCCTTTTGGCGAGGAGAAGCCCACCTGCCGCCTCTGCACCGTGCATTGCTACAAACCGCAGATGAAGGAGCGGATGAAGAAGGTGATGCGCTATGCCGGTCCGCGGATGCTGCTCTATCATCCGATAGCGGCTGTCCGACATTTGTGGAGAGAGTATTTTTCGAAATAGACGCCGCTCGCTTGATGGTAAAATAAATCACCACAAATTATACAGATTTGCATAGAATAAGATAAAAATATGCAACATTCTGAATAATCCGTGGTGAATATCGAAAAACGCCGTAGCGAGAGGCTTAATTGAAGTAGTACAAGAAAACAGCCACACCTTCGAGGGCTTTCTTCTTCTCGCCCTCAATCTCGATGGCAAACTTGATTTCGGCTTTGGCCACACCGCGCAGATTGGCCAGCGATTGCAGATCGGCCACCAGACGGATGCGCTGACCCGAAAGAACAGCCTGTCCGAACTTCATCTTCTCCATGCCATAGTTGATCATCATCTTCAGGTTGTTCACCTCGATGATCTGGCCCCACAAGTAAGGCAGCATCGAAAGGGTGAGATACCCGTGCGCGATGGTGCTGTGGAAGGGGCTCTCCACCTTAGCACGCTCGGTGTCGACGTGAATCCACTGATGGTCGAGCGTAGCGTCGGCAAACAGATTGATGCGCTCCTGCGGCAATTCTACATAGTCGGACACGCCGATGCGCTGTCCTACTAATTTTTCAAAATCCTCGTACGAATTGATAACAACTTTTTCCATAAATTTCTTTTTAGATTTATAACGGCCAGCAAATATCGCCTTTTTTCGCCAAAAGGCAAAAGATAAGCGCAAGGATATGCCCGATAAAAGCCAATTTTGGCGTATATTTGCACAAAGTCCGCCCACGAAAGGAGATGAAAGCCGGCGGACGCCAAACTTCTGAAGAACCGAAAAAATGATAACGCAAAAAGAATTTACCCTGACGCCCCACCGGAGGGGCTTCCACCTGGTGACCGACGAAATAGTGCGCAATCTGCCGCCCCTGCCCGAAGCGGGGCTGCTGCATCTGTTCATCAAGCACACATCGGCCGCGCTGAGCATCAACGAGAATGCCGACCCCGACGTGCAGACGGACATGACAGCCATTTTCGACCGCCTGGTGCGCGAACGCGAACCTTACTATCAACATACCTGCGAGGGCGACGACGACATGCCAGCGCACGCCAAATCGACGCTGGTGGGGGCCTCGCTCACCATCCCCATCAGCCACGGACGCCTGAACATGGGCATCTGGCAGGGCATCTACCTGTGCGAGTTCCGAAACCGAGGCGGAGGAAGGCGGATTGTGGCGACGGTCGTTGGATAAATGAAAAAATGAAGAATGAAGAATTTCTAACGAATAACCGACCTGCGACAACCACTCGTAACTCATAACTCATAACCCATAACTCGTAGCTCGTAGCTTGTAGCTCGTAGCTTGTAATTCGTAACTAAACAATGAAGAAAGCTATTATTATCGGAGCCACATCCGGCATAGGGCTCGAAGTGGCTCGCCTGCTGCTTCGGCAGGGATGGCGTATCGGCGTGGCCGGACGGCGCGAAGAGGCTTTACAAGCGCTGCGTAGCACGGCGCCCGAACGGGTGGAAACGGCACGCATCGACGTCACCCGCGACGATGCTCCCGAACGTCTGAGGGCGCTCATCGACCGGCTGGGCGGCATGGACCTGTTCTTCCTCAGCTCGGGCATCGGCTATCAGAATCCGACGCTCGACCCCGACATCGAACTACGCACGGCGCGCACCAACGTCGAGGGCTTCACCCGCATGACGACGGCTGCTTTCGACTACTTCAGGCAACAGCAGACCGAGGGCCGACTGCCGAGCGAGGGCGGACACATCGCCGTCATCAGCTCCATCGCAGGCACCAAGGGGCTGGGAGCCGCACCGGCTTACTCGGCCACCAAACGCTTTCAGAACACCTACATCGACGCTCTGGAGCAGCTGGCCCGCATGCAGCACCTGCGCATCTGCTTCACCGACATCCGTCCGGGCTTCGTAGCGACCGACCTGCTGCGAGGTGGCAACTACCCCATGCTGATGCGTCCTGAGCGCGTAGCACAGCACATCGTAAGGGCGCTGGAGCAACGCAAACGGGTGGCCATCATCGACGTTCGCTATCGGCTGCTGGTGTTCTTCTGGAGGCTCATTCCACGGACGATATGGAAGCGAATGCCGGTAGGGAGAAAAAATGAAGAATGAAGAATGAAGAATGAAGAATTAACCATTTACCATTAAAATGAAACAAAAACCCATACCCATCATACTGACCGCCGGCATCGCCCTGTGCATCGGTGCCGCCTTGCCCCTGCTGACGGGGGGAAGCCCGTTCGACCCGACGCGCGACTCGGTGAAGTCCGAAGTGCCCTACTGCGTGGCACCGCCCAGCGTGCCCGATCAGATTGTCTTTGCCGGACAAACCATCGACCTGAAGCGCTACGACCACCGCGAGCGGATGGATCGCGAACTGATGTCGTTCACCTACATGCACTCCAGCACCATGCTCACCATCAAGCGCGCCAACCGCTACTTTCCCATCATCGAGCCCATCCTGAAGGAGAACGGCGTGCCCGACGACTTCAAGTACCTGGCCGTCATCGAGAGCAGCCTCAACACCTTGGCGCGAAGTCCGGCCGGAGCCGCAGGCCTGTGGCAATTCATGCCCGCCACGGGGCGCGAATACGGGCTGGAGGTGAATGCCAACATCGACGAGCGCTACCACGTGGAGAAGGAGACGCGAGCCGCCTGCCGCTACCTGAAGGATGCCTACGAGCGCTTCGGCAACTGGCTGTGCGTGGCCGCCTCGTACAACGCCGGACAGGGGCGCATTTCGTCCGAGATGAAGAAGCAGCTGGCCGACCAGGCGGTTGACCTGTGGCTCGTGGAAGAAACCTCGCGCTACATGTTCCGCCTGCTGGCCGCCAAGGCCGTCATCAGCGAGCCGCAGCGCTACGGCTTCCTGCTGAAACGCGAACACCTCTATCCGCCCATCCCCTACCGCGAAGTGACCGTCGACACCGGCATCGACTCGCTGGCCGTCTTTGCCCGCCGCGAGGGCATCACCTACGCCCAGCTGAAGGATGCCAACCCCTGGCTGCGCGAACGCTCGCTGGCCAACAAAAGCCGCCGCACTTACGTGCTGAAGATTCCTACACAGGCGGGCATGAACTACGACCCGCGGCAGACGGTGCCTCATCGGCGAGAGTGGGTGATCGACTGAAACGCCTGCGGGCGTTTCTCCCTCCCCGTCGTCGTCAGCACGTTGATGCGCCCGGAAATCCATGAAACAGGTATGTCATTTTGCAAACATTTTGTCCAGTTAGGAAAAAATTATTGCCTAGTTAAGAAAAAATATTTCCCTAACTGGGGAAAAATGACGGGCTACTCCTGATCTGGTAAATACAAAAACTGTTTTGTAAATCAATTACAAAAAAAGAGTATTTTTGTATCAAAATCTTGCTTATGGATATTTGGAGCAAAGAAAAACGTTCGGCAGTAATGGCCAAAATTAAAAGTAGAGACACCAAGCCTGAATGGATAGTCCGTCGCTACTTATATTCCCGCGGTTATCGTTATCGGAAAAACGTAAAGGGACTGCCGGGTACACCTGATATTGTATTACGCAAATACGGCATTGTAATCTTCATACATGGGTGTTTCTGGCATGGTCATGAGGTGGATGGACACATGCCCCACTCGAACAGCGATTTCTGGAGAAAAAAGATTGGGCGGAATAAGTTGCGGGACGAGCGCAACAAGGCAATTTTGCTAAAAATGGGATGGAAAGTGATGACAATATGGGAATGCCAACTGAAACCTGCCGTTCGCGAACAGACGTTATTGGAAATGGAGTATTGGATAAACCACACGTATCTGGATCGCTTCCGCCGGAAATCCCCCAAGCTTTACGAAGATGAAGAAACGCCCATACTGATGGCGGCAGAAGAGCAGGAGCAATATGGAGCTAATGAAGGGGGATGAAAATTTATAAATTCACCACTCGCTATTCTCAATAAAAAACTGTATTTTTGCAAAAATTAATCGACTAACAAATTGAATGATAGCAAAAAAGACAAATATACGAGATGTCAAACTCAGCGATTTTCCAGAGGAAATAGATGAGCAAAACGGTATAAAATTGTACGGAGAAATCAGTTGGGAAAATCAGCTTGCCGTACTCAGCCATTATTTGCATAACAACCGCGACCTTGAAGATAATGATTATAAAAGGGAGGTGATAACCGCTATCCGTGAGTTTTTAGAACGAAAAAAAGAAAACAAGGATGATGAAATAACAGAAGAATACGCAATCAAAGTGGCAGAAGACCCTATTGCCTATGATTTATTTGCGGATTTTTTCAATGTGCCATTTCCCGACCCGAACGATCCTAAATTTACTTTCATAGATTTATTTGCTGGCATGGGAGGTTTCCGTTTGGCAATGCAAGCGCAAGGTGGCAAGTGTGTCTTTTCCTCTGAATGGAATAAGTATGCCCAAAAAACCTATATGGCAAACTTTGGAGAAATGCCCTTTGGCGATATTACGAAAGAGATAACCAAAAGCTATATTCCCCAAGAATTTGATGTACTCTGTGCAGGTTTTCCTTGCCAACCGTTTTCCATTGCAGGTGTTTCAAAGAAAAAAAGTCTTGGACGCGAAACGGGTTTCAAAGACAAGACACAAGGCACTTTGTTTTTCGATGTAGCTGATATTATCAGCCGCCACCGTCCCAAAGCCTTTTTCCTAGAAAACGTAAAAAATCTGATGTCGCATGACAAGGGCAATACGTTTAAAGTCATAAAAGGCACTTTGGAGGAATTGCGCTATTCAATACATTACCTCGTGATGGATGGGCAAACGTACGTGCCCCAACATAGAGAACGTATCATGATTGTAGGTTTTAATCGCGACGTATTTCATGGAGAAGAACAATTTACTTTTCCTAAACAAGAACAAGCCACTCGAAGTATTAAAGAAATACTTGACCCTAACATCGATGGAAAATACACGTTGAGTGATAAATTATGGAACTACTTACAGAACTATGCCGAAAAACACCGTGCAAAAGGCAATGGCTTTGGTTACGGATTGACAGATCTCAATGGCATTTCAAGAACACTTAGCGCACGATATTATAAAGATGGTTCAGAAATTTTAATACCACAAGGTGAAGGTAAAAATCCTCGCAGACTTTCACCTCGTGAATGCGCTCGATTGATGGGATATCCTGATGAATATCGCCTCAATCAAGTTTCTGATGTGCAAGCTTACAGACAATGTGGAAATTCTGTTGTGGTACCTCTTATTACTGCAGTTTCTGAACAATTGGTGAAAACAATGTTAACTGAATAATTATGAGTGAAATATTGAACAGTGCCATAAACAAAGTACAAAACGCCAAATATGCATTTTGTCGCTTTATCACAGCCAACGATACAGGAAAAAACGGTTCGCATCAAGCAGGTTTCTACATACCCAAATGCGCAGCCGCACTTTTATTTGACACCCCGGGAGTGAAGGGTGAAAATAAAGATAAACTGGTAAAAGTAAAATGGCAAGACGACTTTACTACGGACAGTCGTTTTATCTATTATGGGCAGGGAACACGTAATGAATACAGAATTACTCGCTTTGGGAAAGGTTTTCCTTTCTTTGAAGAAGATAACGTAGGTGATTTACTCATTATTGCCAAACAAAGTGAAGACTATTATTATGGTTTCGTTTTACAAGCCGACCAAGACATAGATGATTTCTTCGCTTTCTTCAATTTATCACCAGAAATGACCAATCAATTGATTGACATTTCTCAAGCGAAAACTCCAGAAAAGCAACTGGAAACAAGCATTCAAAGGATTGTTACTTTGTACACTGATTTTCCAGAAACAAGTCAAATGGCAAAGCTTGCCAGAGAAATTTATAATGAAGCGCACCATATTACCAATGATGACATTTGCAAAAATCCCGATAACCAATTATTGAAATGGATTGACACGGAATATACCCTATTCCGCAATTTTGAAGAAAAAATATATGCTCCCATTTACAGTACGGCATTCCCCAATTGCCAAGAATTGATTAAATTCTCTAATATCATACTTAATCGTCGTAAATCCCGTGCAGGAAAATCTTTGGAACATCATCTAGCCACCATTTTTACGGCCGCAAAATTAGAATACGAAGAACAGGCCGTAACAGAAGACAATAAAAAACCTGATTTCTTGTTTCCGAATGGAGAAGCATATCACAACCTATTATTTCCGGCAGACAAACTGGTCTTCTTAGGAGCAAAAACTACCTGCAAAGACCGTTGGCGTCAAGTTCTGAATGAAGCTAACCGTATCGAAACTAAATATTTATTTACGTTACAACAGGGTATTTCCAAAAATCAATTGCGAGAAATGAAACATGAACATTTGAAATTGGTTGTACCAGCTCTTTATCTGAGCTCTTTTGATAAAGAGTTCCAAGCTGAAATAGAAACATTATCCTCATTCATAAACATAGTCAAGGCAAAACAAGAAAATAAAACCATCTTCTCAACTCCATAACTATTTGCTGAATTAGTAATGCAAAAACTCAGTGAACAAAGACGACAAGATAATATTAGGATATTCCTTCTCACTCCGAGCATTCAGAAAATATATATACATTTACAAACATTAAAACGAACTTAAAGCAAAAATAAAAACAAACAAATTAAGATGCAAGAAAAATTTGTATAACACAAAGACAGAGACACAACTTGCAGAAACTACAGCCCAGCATCCCCACCAGCAATGCAGCACCCCAGCCGCGTTACAGTATTACAGTTACAGTTAAGTAAAAATCAGAAATCAGCAGGTAGAGGCCGACACGAAACAGCCCCAACAACATGTACTACTGCTGCTTTTCGGTCAGATACTTCCAATAGCGCACGGGCATGTCCTGCCGGTGCTTACGCGGATTGAGGCGCTCCTTGATGCAGATGGCCTTGAAGTAAGTTTGCCACAGCTGCTGAAAGAGGCGTTCGTCCTTGTCCAGCAGACTGTCGTCCAGGCGGCCGGAGGCAAGGTGTGGCAGGTTGTCCGCCTCGTCGAAGGTGACGCGGCGAAGGTCCGTCAGGTCGTAGTAGAAGCCATAGGCACGGCCCACGTCGTAGATCAGCCAGCGCTGGTCGGCAAAGCGGTCGCGGAAGTGGGCGACAATCAGCGGCAGGGCGTTCTTCTGCGGTTCGACGGCGGCAAAGTAGGTGCCGTCGGCCGTCTTCTGGAAGCGGACGAACTGCATCAGCCGGTGGGCCTCCTGATGAACCCGCCTCCACATGCGGGTGAAGGCCAGCACGTCGGGGTCGGCAAAGTTGGTCTCGATGGAGCGCGGGGCGTCGATGGCCTTGCGGATGTAGCGGAAGAGGAGCATGGGCGTCTCTGCCTCCTCGGCCAGCCAGCACTGCGCCAGGCAGGTCATGGCAGAGGGCGACAGCTTCTTCTGCAAGCCGCGCCACACGCGGTCGGCCTTGGCTTCGTCCGTCTGCACGTCGAACACTGCGTCGCAAAACAGCGGCAAAGGCTCGTCCCTACCCTGCAACGCGTCGGGGAAGGTGCGGCGGGCGTAGGCCTCGAAAACGGCGGTCAGAAGGCCGGGGAAGGTGGTGTCGAAGTGGAAGACGGTCATGATAAAATGAAGAATGAAGAATGAAGAATGAAGAATGAAGAATTAAAAATTAAGAATGAAGAATGAAGAATCGACTGAAAAATGAGGAATGAGGAATCGACTGCGGGCGAAAAAAAATTCTTCATTCGGAGGCGTAGCCGACATTCTTCATTCTTCATTTTCAAGTGTTCAGGCTCTCTCCCCACTCTATACTCAGCTGCCGCTCGTCCGTCTGTTTCTTGGGCTTGGCCACCAGCAGGCGGCGGACGCCTGGCGGGGTCAGCTCGTGGATGGTGCGGGCGGGCAGTTCGTTGCACGTCAGGAAGTATTGCGCCTTTTTCATCACCACGCCCATCTTCTTCAGCTCGTAGAAGCCCAGGCGCGAGAAGCGGCGCGAGGCCACGATGAGGCGGGCGGACTTCACACCCACGCCGGGGATGCGCAGCAGCTGTTCGTAGTCGGCACGGTTGACGTCGATGGGGAACTGCTCGGGATGTCGCAGGGCCCACGCCAGCTTGGGATCGACTTCGAGGTCGAGGTCGGGGCAGGTGTCATCGACAATCTCATCGACCTTGAACTGATAGAAGCGCAGCAGCCAGTCGGCCTGATAGAGGCGGTTTTCGCGCACCAGCGGAGGCTGTTTCAGGGCGGGCAGGCGCTTGTCGTAGGTGTTCACCGAGACGTAGCCCGAGTAATAGACGCGGCGCATCGTGGGGCGGCTGTACAGGGCGGACGATAGCGTAAGGATGTCGCGGTCGGTCTCCGACGTGGCGCCCACAATCATCTGCGTGCTCTGCCCGGCGGGGGCGAAGCGGGGCGCGTGGCGATGCTTCTTGCGCTCTTCGGCGCTTTCGAGCACACCCTGCTGGATGTATCGCATGGGGGCGAAGACGCTCCGGTGGTCCTTCTCGGGCGCCAGCAGCTTCAGGTTCTCCTCGCGGGGAATCTCGATGTTGACGCTCAGTCGGTCGGCGTAGAGGCCGGCCTCGTTCACCAGCTCGCGGCTGGCTCCGGGGATGCTCTTCAGGTGGATGTAGCCGTTGAAGCGGTGCACCAAGCGCAGGTCCTTGGCCACGCGCACCAAGCGCTCCATCGTATAGTCGGGGTTGCGCACCACGCCGCTGCTCAGGAAGAGGCCCTCGATGTAGTTGCGGCGGTAGAACTCGATGGTCAGGTCCACCAACTCGCTGACCGACAGCGTGGCGCGCGGTAGGTCGTTGCTGCGGCGGTTGATGCAGTAGGCACAGTCGTAGATGCAATAGTTGGTCAGCATCACCTTCAGCAGGGAGATGCAGCGCCCGTCCTCGGCAAAGCTGTGGCAGATGCCCACGCCGCCCACGGTGTTGCCCAGCGTGCCGGCTCGGTTGGAGCGTACCGTTCCGCTGCTCGAGCACGAGACGTCGTACTTGGCCGACTCGGCCAGTATTTTCAATTTATTTAATACATTTTCATTCATAAGCATTTGCCGAATCGGTCGGAATCGGCCAGACAAAAATACAAAAATCTCTGCAATCTGATATGCAGGAGGCAGAATTTCCTCTTTTCGCCCACTCAGCTTTCACGACAATCGCATCATTCGCTTTTCTATACAAAAAAAGACTGCCAAACCTATCGGGGCAGTCTTCAATTCTTCTTCAGAATGCTATACTTATTTAGCGGCTTCCAAAGATGCTTTACGGAAAGCTTTCATTGCTTTTTCGATTTCCAAAGAAGCCTTACGGGCACGGGTTCCAGCGGCCTTATTACCAGTTTCAATCTGTGCCTTCGCATCTTTTTCGAACGCTGCATACAATTCAGCAACCTTTTCAACTAATTCTTTCATAATCCTTTAAAATTACTCTGTTAATAATGTTTAGCAAAAATACATTCTTTCCTGGAATAAATGCAGAAAAAAAGATTTTTTTTTGAAATAAAAACTGATTTTATTCAAAAAACGGGCATATCCGCGTTTTTTCCCTACTTTTGCAGCCATGAAAACGTTTACTGATACAGAATATATACACGCCTTGATAGCCGAAGGCGAACATCAGCAACAGGACTTCAAGTTCGAAATATCCGATGCGCGCAAGATAGCCAAAACCCTTTCGGCATTTGCCAACACCGACGGCGGACGGCTGCTGATCGGCGTGAAAGACAACGGAAAAATAGCCGGCGTACGCTCGGACGAAGAGCAATATATGATAGAGGCCGCCGCACAGCTGTATTGCTCGCCGCAAGTGGACTATCGCATGCACACCTACCTGGCCGAAGGACGGAGTGTCCTCGTGGTCGAAGTAGAAGAAAGCCGGCAGAAACCCGTCTACGCCCGCGACGAATCGGGCAAGAACCTGGCCTATCTGCGCATCAAGGACGAAAACATACTGGCCACGCCCGTACACCTGCGCGTGTGGCAGCAAAGCGGCAATCCGCAAGGCGAACTCATCGAGTACACCCAGCGCGAACAGCTGCTGCTCGACCTGTTGCGCGAGAACGAGCTTCTGTCGCTGAACCGCTACTGCCGCATGGCCCGCCTCTCGCGCCACGCCGCCGAGCATCTGCTGGCCAAGTTCATCCGCTACGGCATTGTAGAGACCGTGTTCGAAGGGCATAAGTTTCACTTCCGCCTGAAGCTGAGCTGAGGCAAGGTTCTCTCCTCCCTCCCCCCTGATTGCCGACCGGCTGGAGGCATAGAAGACGATCTGGAATGCTGGCCGAAGAAAAATTAAGAAATAAGCCATGCACAATATTGGTGTAAACCGACTTATTTCGTACTTTTGTAGCACAATTTCAATACTATTCATCAAACGATATGGGAATATTTACCAACTTATTCAAAAAAAATACTGAAGAGAATTCTTCAAAAAACGTAGAAGACTTCGTGTCGCTGACCCGCGTATATTTTCAGTCGGTCATCGCTGCCAACCTGGGCATCACCAACATACGCTTTGTGCCCGACGTGGCCAACTTTAAGCGCCTGTTCAAGATCCCTACCCAGGGCGGACGGCTGGGACAAGCCGAAAAAACAGCTTCGAAGAAGATGCTGATGCAAGACTACGGCCTGAGCGAAAACTTCTTCAAGGAAATCGACTCATCCGTTAAGAAGCACTGCCGTACGCAGAACGACGTACAGTCCTACCTCTTTATGTATCAGGGATTTTCGAACGACCTGATGATGCTGATGGGCAACCTGATGCAATGGAAATTCCGCATGCCCTCCATCTTCAAAGGAGCCCTGCGCACCATGACCGAGAAGACCGTACACGAAGTATGCACCAAAACCGTGTGGAAGAAAGACGACGTGCACAAGACAGCCGCATCCGTACGCCAATACAAAGAACGCCTGGGCTACTCCGAACAATGGATGACAGAATACGTCTACAACATCGTGATGCTGGCCAAGAAAGAAGCTGGAAAGAAGAAGGAAGAGACTGAGAAATGAGTTGACTAAACAAAAGGCCAATGAACATAGAGCAACATCCCCTGGAACCTTTCCTGCCCGAAAACGCCCAAGTGCTGATGCTGGGAAGCTTTCCGCCGCAACGTAAGCGGTGGTCGATGGAGTTCTATTACCCCAACTGGAACAACGATATGTGGCGAATCACAGGCCTCATCTTCTTCGGCGATAAGGAGCACTTCGTAGACAAACAGCAGAAACGCTTCGACCGCGAACGCCTCGTCAGCTTCCTGCGTCAGAAGGGGATTGCCCTGTTCGACACCGCAACCGCCGTACGCCGCCTGCAAGACAATGCGTCGGACAAGTACCTCGAAGTAGTGCAGCCCACCGACGTTTCTGCTCTGCTCCGCCGTCTGCCAGTGTGCCGCGCCGTCGTCACCACAGGCGAAAAGGCTACCGATACCCTCTGTACACTGTTCGGCATCGAAGCCCCCAAGGTAGGTGACTTCGGCGAGTTCGTCTTCGACGGACGCCCCATGCGTCTGTATCGGATGCCCTCATCCTCGCGGGCCTATCCGCTGGCGCTGGAAAAAAAAGCGGCCGTCTATCGCCTTATGTATCAGGACTTGCAGATGCTTTGACAAACTTTTATTTGTTGAAGTGCTTGCATATTCAAAACTTTCCATTACCTTTGCAGCCGCAAACACGGGAATAGCTCAGTTGGTAGAGCATCGGTCTCCAAAACCGAGTGTCGGGAGTTCGAGCCTCTCTTCCCGTGCATAGATAAGAAGCTGTAACTGATAAAGTTACGGCTTCTTTTTATTTGTATCTATCCCTTCTCTTCTCCCCCTCTTCCTTTCCCAATTGACGGGCCTTTAGTGCCTCTGTATTGCCCGTTCCGAATGGATAACTAACGGCTTGACAAGTGAATAACTAACGGCTCGACAAGGGATCAGATAAAGCATCCAAGTCACTCTTCCACAACTTGTTTAGGATCAGACCAGGAAGGAATCAGTTCTATGCGATCATCCACATTTTCTGATGTGATGTCAGGAAGGGAAACATGAATGGGGAAATTCGTAAAGCTATAACCTTCAAAAGGACCTGCATGATTTAAATTACATCCCCCAAAAAAATCATCATTGATAGCATCCATAAGGTCAGTATTTTCCATATACTCCTTCCATTGCGTTGCAACTTCAGCGCTATTACTCATAATTTCATCCAAATTAATAGTATCTTCTTTATCTGAAAAGGAATCACTTACAAACCATACCTTATTTACCGGATCACATTCAACCTTATACCATAAATTAATACCTTGCTGTATTGAGAAAGAAGTCCCTGTACCGCTTATACTGAAAATCGGACTCTCTGAAGCATCATAAAAATATAGAGCAGAAACAGTATTAGTACACATTTCACCTCCCGCAAATCCTATGATACGCACAATTCCATCTTCTGTTACCATACCACATAATGCCTCATCCCCATTATCCTGTTCGTAGCAAGAAGTTCTATCAAACCCTATGGCATTTGCTCTGGTACCTTTAATATAACCTGCACGGGATGTTCTTTCAGGCGAATACCAATTTCCCATCCTGACTGTATATATGTTACTACTTTGTACTATCTCCACATAACGTTGAATAACTAGTTGCTTATAACTGGCTTGAATTTCTGATAAATTACTTTGGATAAGAGCGGTAAGACTGTTGATCTCATCTTCAAAGCCTCGTATTTTATAAAATGGATGTCCCAAGCCTGTATCACCACCGTGTGCACATTTATTAATCCGATCACAAAAATCATCTATCCATTTAGACACAGCTTCTTCCACATTTGTTTTACAATTCGTTTCATAGAACCCATTTTCAATAGCTGTATATAAGTCAGTCGGATTCTCCGTTCTACTCACATCCGTCCGCGTCACAATACGCTGCAACAGGATATCATTCCGGTTCACCACTCCCTTGGACTCGGTGCAATTCAATGCGCCTTCCCACAGGCAATACATATTGTCGTCGTGGAAGGGAACATTAGGCAGCAGAATACGGGCATTCTGATAGAGCGTATCCCCCTTCACTACTGCAGGATGAGGGTTTTCGGCACTATAACCGTCGTAATTGAACAATGCAGAATCAACATTGGCAATGAAAAGTATGCGATAGTCAACACCGCATATCAGAGTGTCTTGCAAAGCCTGACGCTGCTCCCACGTCATGTTGTCGCGCGTAAGGGGCCACTGCTGGTTGGCTGGAATGGAAATACGACGGTGTTTCAACAGTACGCCCCCTTCCTTATAATAGACATAATAATCCAGAGAAGAAACAGGCAGTTTTCCTCCGGCACGGGTCGATGCACCGTTGTCCACTGTATAATCTACCAGGTAAGTACCATCGGGCATGGCAGAAGTTTCAGGCTTGCCCGTATAGTCAGGTTTCATTTCCTGCAGCGTGTCGTTGGTGCAAGAAGCAAGGGCCAGCATAGCCCCACATAACATATATAGATATAATCTCATAATAACATATATATATAGTCTCAACATTCAAATCATTTTATTTGCCATCCGTCCCAGGAATCGTCGTCCACATTGATGCCGGTATCGGTATATCCCGCATACTTCACTTGAAAGTATCCCTGAATGACACCATTAAATTCCAGTTGTGTCTGCGTATTTTGCTTAATATACAGCTGATCACCGTTATAACTTCCTTTTAACGGATAGGTAAAAGTACCAGTGGTGGTACGTACGACGATGCTGCCGTTCAGTGCCCCAGGCAAAAGGTTGATGGTAATAACATGATGCCCGGTCGGGTCAATAGGCTGCCCGTTTCCATCGGTCATCGCATTCGCAACAGGCTCAGTCAGCCAGGTTAGTGTCTGCGGATCGGCCATCTTTATCTCGCCCCTATCGTTATCCGTCAGGTAAATACGGGTCGGAGTGTCGTCCACCTGCAGAGTAATGTCTTCTACAGTTCCCTCAAACTGGTCTTCCAGCACCCCCATATCGATGACAAGCCTTCCATTGAGACGCTCCAGCTGAACGTCCTCACTGACGGTTTCGCCGCTTACCACCCATCGGTTGATGACTTTGCGGAAAATGTCCCCATCGGGGACTTCCCTGTCGGGCATCTTCGTGCCGGGTTCCTGTCGCAAGATGGGCAGATAGTCTATCATCTGTTTGTTAAGGTCGCACGATCCTTGTCCGGGTGTTTCCTCGGTAAAGAGTGCTGTCCCGACACCTTCCAGTCGGGGCACACCGAGAAAGACAAACTTATACCACTGAGGCTTCAAGCCGGTCAATTCCACTTGCCCACCCGTGATGTCAACAATACGATTGCAATGCAGTTCATCAGCGGCATGTTCAGGTTTGCGTTCACCCAGATAGAGGCGAAACAGTTGCGTCCCGTCGCTGACTTCTGCACGCGTACTGAGGCGAAAGACAGCCGCCGGTTCTTCCACCTGTCCGACAGAAGCTGCATCATCAGTACAACCTGCCGCCAGCAATGTGCATAGGCAGGCTCCCAAATACAGATATCTCAAATTCATAATCATCACATCATTTATTGTTTAGGCATTACATCCACATCGTCCTCATTCCACTCATCGTCCACCGTAACCCCGCCTTCATAGCCGGCATCCTCATTTCCTGTCCAAGCTCCCTTACGCCGGCAACAGATCACGTTATATTGACGGTCGCGCATGGCAAACGACTTTTCACCACTGCCCATCTTCACATAAAAGGCACGTCCGGGCACTTCGGCCGTATAGCCTGCCAAATAAGGAGTGGAAGAGTGAAACTTATCTTCACTGTTCTGAAAGAACACATTGCCCCGTCCGGCATCGTGCATGGCACTGTAAAGCTCAGCCAGTTCGTCAAGAGCCGGCACATACCACACTATTTCCTCGTAGTCGATGTATCCGTTTCCGTTTCGGTCGCGATTCTTACCAAGCACATATTTAATCATGTGGTCATCGGGGATACGGTTGACAACCGTTTCCAGATCGGTAGATCGGGGATATTGGTCGGCCACCGTATAATAGCCGTTATAGGCTCCCCAATAAATGCCGGAATCGGTACTGTCATCATCAGGGTCCTGCGGAATCTTCACAGCTTCCTGATAGAGCTTGCGGGTATTGGACAATCCGTCCCAGCGATCGTTGATCATACCGGTCATCACCGGATTGGCACCATACATCAGAAAACCCCACGTAAGGTTTTTCTCTTCCAGCTCATACTCCACAAAGTATTCATTATAAGACGTAACCTGCCCCAACAGATTCTTGACAGGCATGCGCACCACCTGCGCCGGACGTTGTTTTACTTCCAGACGATACGTACTGTTGTTGCCTTTATCCCTCAGCACCACATAGCCTGTGCGCCACGAAGCAGGATCGGTCGTATTGTTCAGACTTTCATCTGCCGTCAGGTTCTCCGGTATATATTCATCCGTATGTATATAGAAATACCCTGCCATGGCTCCCTGTCCTTCCATACGGCTGGAAGCAATCATATTCGGATCCAGCTCATTGCCATCAGTTCCCATATAGGTTTTCCCGGCAATGCGAGGACGATATTGCGACGAAAGCGACACTTCCAGCCAGGGATGCTCGTCAGGATTTTCCACGTAAACTTCCCATCCGGCAGTATTGCGGGTATAGCCCAGGCATCGCACCGCGTTGCAGTGTGCATCCAGCGGATTGTTAAAGGCCGGAGTGATTTGTGCTCCGTTCAGTATGGTGGCACTGACACGGGTATCCAGCTTGTTGCAGGTTTTGATTGTTGCTGTTATGTTATAATGACTGTTGCGCACCACATTGAAGTCACTATAATTGTTTTCACCCAGGTAAATGTCGTAGGTAGCCGACTGCGTCGTACGGCCTTCATCGCTGACGTATGTCCCGCTTACCTGTATGTAGGTAGCTTGTGGATATGTTCTGCCCACTTCGCCTTTCATCGTTTGCCACATCTCTTCATTATCTGCAAATTTCAACCGGTAAACCTCATCCGATTCCCGACCTTGCCGATTTTCAAACAGATAAAACCGAGCAGAGACTCCAGCGGCCAGATCCTCTCCTTCTGTCTGAAGCAACAAGGATCCTCCCCAGAAACCGTTGCCGTCTCCGGCAGCTGTGGCAGCATCTGTACCAGCCGCAGTCGGATCATCCTGCACCCGCTCCACCAGGTAAGCTCTATTGGGGATATTATACACCTTTACATTTCCCAGATAGAATTTATCCGTTTCATCCTCCGGGTCAAATTTAAGCGCAAAATCTACTCTGGCGGCCATGCGCTTCACCCATATTACGTTCACTTTTGCCTTATCCGAAAGATCAGCTTGCCCGATTCCCAACGTTCCATGCATCACCATACTGCCGTTGAATGCACCGTCGGGCTGAGTGATGCTGACAAGTTTATTCTCCAGATCCTGCACGCTGCCGATATTCTCATCCCATAATTTCTCGTAATTGCAGACAGCATGCAGCAGTACAGAACCCTTATCGACAGGCAACATCATGCGAACTTCCTTGTCGGGATATTCCAGATCCTGCTGATAACGGGCCAACAATGAAGTTCCGTCGCTGTTAAAAGCATAGATAATGACATGCTCCACCCGACTGTCCGCCTCGGTCGAAGTCTCTTCCGTATAACTTGCGTCTTCCGCACGTGTCTCCACCAATTCCATGCTTTCGGCACTGAGCACGATGCGTATGCCTTCTCCTTGTGCATCGGATGAGGGTAGATCTTCCCACTCCCTGGTGCATGCGGCAAACAGCAACAGGCAAACAGCCAGACTTGTCAGATATCTCATCATATTCGTTCCTCCTTCTTTTTAGTTTGTATAGAATTGACGTATCGGGCGTGCATACAATTTATCATCCCTATCGGCTTCCTGCAAGTAATTGGTCGTACCGGCCGGAATATAGAGCGACTCGTTGATGTCATTGTCTTTAATGGTCGAACACCAATATTTATCTCCCACTTTCATATTAAACAAATCCTGACATGCTTCTCCGGTTGCTCTATACGGGTTGATATAATCTGCCACTCCCCACATTTCGTGATAGGCAGGCAGACACCAGATTTTGTTCTCATCGGACGTATAAGTCCCATCCGCCGCAATCTCAATCACTTCTTTCCGCAGCTTCTGTAAAATGGATTCCACATAGTTTTCACCTCCCAACGAGCCTTTCTTATATCGGTTGTAAGCATTTATGGTATTTACCGCTCCGACCCAGTAATCGGTTTCCGTCAGGTCGCCGGTAATATTTAATGGTATAGAACTCCAATACCCCCATCCCACAGCCGCAGTATCGGTCCTTACCATAGCTCCAGTCTCTTTATCGAAATGACATCCGTAGTCCAGGCGGGCAGCGGCACGGAAACCGTTAGGAACATCCTTGGTAGCCCCCGCATAGATAGTAAGCGCATTATATTGCCGCACCAGAAGCCTGTATGGTTCAACCGTTCCCGATGTATAGATTTCAATATAGGCCGTACGATAGTCTTTTTTCAACTTTTCCACCATATCTGCTGTTTCAATATAGTATTTACCCGAGCCTTCCAGCGTTCTCTGCACGGCAAAGTCATTCAATACCACAGTAAGTATCCTGTCATCCCCATTCGGATCGGTTATCTCGCTTTCATATCCCCCTGTAGGTTTCCCCTCAGCATCTGTTACGGCAAAATGAATCCAGTTTTCTTGAGGAGTTTCTGCCTCATACGCACCGACCTCTACACCAGAAAAGGATGCCTTATTTGTCTCATTGTAATAGCACACCTTCAAACGCCATTCTTTTACAGGCGATGAGGCCTGCAAATAAACCGGAAATTCCGTTTCGGGCGCATCGAAAATGTAAACGTTCTGATTGTAGTCACTCTCGATACGGGCAGGTCCTATCACCGTAGGAAAAGAATTGTCAACCTTAATGTCATTCCACTTGATGACATTTACCTGCAGTATGTTTCCACTCAGGTCGGCCGGCTTATCACCGTCAGTAGAAGCGTCGGACAGTTTCTTGCCGATGCAATAAAGTTTGTTTTCATCGATGGAAAAGATTTGCTTCCCCTCACTGTTTTGAATGGTGTAAGTCTTGACAACCACATCCTGATACTTCGTACCATCTCCGGTGGTATAAGAACCCAGTAATTCCAGTTTCAAGGTACTTTCCTTGCTTTCCGCAAGAGGAAGAAGGAAAGCTCCCCTCAGCAGAGAATTGTCCACGGTCTGCAACTCATCGGTCTTTATACCCGCTTTCGTATAATAGCGTCCTTCAGCATCCGGCGTATAACTGTCTGCTGTAAGGTCAACTTCAAACAGCACCTTATCATCATTTACCAAAGGCCCGGAACCATACACGGCATTACCCGCAGAAACGTTCCATAGAGCCATCTGCGTATTCTGGCTACTACCCAGACTGATGCGCAGGTCCGTCACCGTTGCCTTTCCTTCATTTGCACTGCCAAAGTCCACCCAACAGGGAATATTCTTCAGATATGCCAGCACACCGGCCACCTTTCGGGTCAAAGTCACTTCCACATCCACTACATCTTCTTCCTCGGCCACAGTGCGTGTGACATAGCCTGCAAAGAACTGTGCAGTAGCCATATCCGCCTTTCCCTTACCTGCGGCAAGTCGGGCCATACAATCTCCCAAAGTGCCCCGATAGTCAGCCGTCAGTCCATACACACTGCCGGCATTGTCGTCTGTCCCTATTGCCAGGAAAGTATAACTTCCCGCACTGAGGTCGGTACTGATCCAGTAGGTCTGCGAGATGTCACCCTGCCAATCCACATCTTCAGAAAGGATACACTTAGCATTGGCATCCGTACCTTGAAAAACATACAAACAGACAGCCTTCACATCACGGTAATCCACTTCGCTGCTGTAAAGATTGCTGCGGGTATCTGTCCCGGCGCTGAACGAAAGAAGAATCCCCTTCCCGTCCGGATTGTCCTCGCAAGTGCCGCAAACCGGCTCGTCCTTGATACACGAAACAGCCAACAGAGCCATAACGGCCAACATACATAAAGTCCTTATTCTGTCCATAGTTGCAAAATGCGTATTATACACTGTTATCTGTTATTGTTGTTCCTTTATTTCCAAATCCTCTTCGCCTGCCCAGCTCGGATCAATAGTAATATCCACATCAATGCCACTCCCTTCCAGATCCACATAATTTTCCGGACTGCCTATGGCATAGAAATGATTGGCTACGATAGGAAAGCGAAATGCACTCTCGGTGTCTATGATGCCGGTACCTCCACCCGTATTGCCCTGATCCAGATCGTCATCCTCGGGCAACTTGGCCCGCCAGTAGTGCAACACATTGCCGGCAGCATCCACTGCCTCAATGCGCAGGGTGTAATCATCAATGCCGGGAGGAGCAGCAGCCGGCAGCACATAACCTCCTCCCGATATTTTTTCATCGACACCAGGGTTCGCATCAGACAAGGGAAGACTGAACAATACCTGTCCATCGGCATCAACGGACGGGCTATCAATATAATCCAAGAATACAGGGGTCTGCTGACGCTCTACCAATGGCATCTTCGTATTCTGCTTTGTATAAAGCGAAAGACGCAGTGCGTCAACCGGCTGGCCGTCGATGGCCGAAGGCACGTTCCTGAAAAAGCCCATCACACCAGCCACACGCCGCCAAAGTTCGATGGTTGTTTGTGTGTCGTTGCCCGTCGGGATAAAGGGCTCTGTTCCGACATAAATCTCAGAAGTACGTATGGAGGCACTGGACTGCCCTTCGGACAAAGAAGCCAGCGCACTGCCCAGTGTGGAACCTTCGGCCAAGGCATCGGGAAAGCCAAAGGCAACGTCTGCCCCCCCACTCAGCCCTATGGCCAGAAACGTATAGGTCTGACCTACCCTGAATCCTTTATACTTCAGCGTATAAGGCATCTGAGCCGTGTGATCGGGCAACGTCCCCTGACGTTCGAAATACTCTTTCCAACCTATATTTTCACAAGCCACATATTGTGCCCTGGTGCCTTCGCCGAGGAAGATATACAAGAAGACCGTCTCGGCATGTTGCGTACCTATCAGTTTGCCGTCTTCGCTCTCAACCGGATAAGTGATGTTTCCCGTACTGCCGTCGGCTGTAAGCGAACGGTTGCTCACTGTCAGCATCAGCGTGACACGGCCTTGTCCGACACAAGCTTCCGATGCAGGTTCCTCAGTGCCTGCACAGGCAGTCAGTACGAAAAGAATTATTCCGATATATAAAAGTCTTTTCATCATGAGTTTCTTCTTTCTTCGCAATTTATTATCACTACAAGCAAGCTGTAAGCTTCTTATTATTCATTCTTTGTTTCCATCATTTTCTTATCAGGCATAATCTTCCCGATTGTGTGTCCACCAGGCCGAGATCCAGATAAGTAAAGGACCCGCTCAGCGGATAGCGACGCCCCGTCAGGCAATCCAACAACACCCAGTCGCTCCACGCGTCGCCCGCCGCGTGGGCCAGGGCAAGAGTAACTTTAGCCTTTTGCTTCAGATGCAAGCCGACGGGAATCTTCGTTCCTCCACGGCGCTGTTGGATGCTGAGTGCCTGCCCGTCGGCCGTAGTAAATACGGTCACGGCTGGCTGCATGTCGGCATCGACCAGGAGCTTTGTATCCTCGCCCGTACGGTAAGCATCTGCCGCCGACGCGGAAATGCGCACAAGGCACGAACTGCTGTGCCCGCCGCAGGTAGCCGTAAGCCGCAGGCTGTTATGGCCGGTAGGGAGGCTTCGCGTCAGGGCACGGGTAGCAGAAGCCGACGAACGGGATATATTGTAACCTGGCATCTGCTGCTGCATGTCGGCTGTGAAAGTAACCGTCAGTCCTGTGCCAGACGTCGTGGTTGTGACGTAAAATGCCTGCATGGGAGCAATGTGGGTATAACCCTCTTCTGTCGCTATCACTCCCCCCTCGGCCTTCGAAATGGTAATGTTGCTGACTCCATCGTTCAGCGTCACTGCCGAAAGGCCCGGATTGGCTTGCAGAAACTTCGCAATATCAATGTGCGTCAGGAAGGGATTGCCCACCACAAACGTATTACCTGCTTTCTGATTGTTCACGCTGACCTGATAATCTGCTTTTCCTGTCATGTCGTCGGTCAGCAAACGTCCGATTTCGGAAGTGGTACGAACCACGGGTTCTGTCAGTCCCGTACTGTGACCAGCAGCATCGAAGTAAGTATATTGGGTATGAGTCTTAGGAAAGCGGAAAGTCGCAGCTCCGTCGGTACGCACAGAAAAGCCCATACCCGGACGATAAGGCTCGGCCACGGCATTGAAGGGAGCAGTCCAGTTCGTCTGGTCCACACCCACTTCGACAGTCTGCAGACTGCCGTCCTGACCTACAATTTTGCCCGGAGCCGTGCTGCTCCAGAAGCGCTGGAATACACGGGGAGTGAATCGGCTCTCCGGCGAAGTCATAGGGGTGAGGGAAGTGAAATAGGCCTCGGTGCTGTGATCGCCGCCAAAACGTGCGGGGACAAACAGATCGCCCGTCACCATCTGCTTCAATGGGGCCGACAGCATGTAGTAACTGCCCGGCTGCAGCGAATGTTCTACCCAGGCATAATCGTACCTATCCAGATACTGCGTATGGACAATTTCGCCGCCATCGGCTATGTGCAGGTTGGCACAATAGTTTTCATCCGCTTCGGCCAGTTCCGGATATCGGACACAGTTGCCGGGGATAATCACGTTGGTACAGGTCCAGGGGGCACCGTCGGTCCAGTTGTTCCAATTGTTCCAGTCGGTATCGTCGGGAGCCTGTTTCCAAGTGGTCTGGGTGGGATGCAAAGCGGCATGCACGCCATTATACAAAGTCACTCCATCCTTACGGATACTAATGTAATAATCTCCCGGTTCCATATCGTATAAGGTGAATCCATGATTCTCGTCCAATACGACATCGCGTCTGACACTGCCTCCTCTGAAAGCATCATAACAAACAAGCGTAAACCCTTTGCCCACCACAGTGTTCCACACCTCGTCACCTCCTCCACTAATCCGGGTAATGTCTATCCGGATGGTAGATGTTCCGCACCCGTGCTCAGTCTCGGCCTTAGCCTCATCAATCGTAAAGTCAATGACCGGCGGCGTCGGATTCTCTTCGTCCTCGGCACAGTCCGGAATGCCGTCACCGTCGGTATCACGACGAATGTAAGCACCATAAATGTGGATAATGTCAAGTAGGTCAAGCACAGCCGGGAAAATAATCCGTACCTCATCAAACTCTGTAGTAGGGGTAGTCTCCACATAAGCTTTCCCATCATAGCCTATCAGGTCCAGACCAAGAACTTCGCCCGAAGTCGTCCCGCCTGCAAGCCCCACTCGAACTCCCTGATTATATACTTCCAATTTGGTTCCGCTCAGGACGCTGATGTCATTCAGCACAAAAGCCGGATCGCTCACGATGAAACCGACTTGTGTGCCCGGCTGCATTTTGTCAAACTTCACCGCTACTGTCGTACCGCCCAGCAGAGTGGTAGCAGATATTGTTGCATAACTGTTTTTATCGTCATCGATGATGTAACTCAGGTTATTGAACGAACCAGCTACGGTGGCTCCTCCGCCGATCTTTGTCTCCTCATAATTAATTTCGGCACCGTGAACGGTGGTCAGCATTTCGATGCAGGCATCCGAAGCGTCGTACCCCGAACATCCGCCGTCCTCGCTGCCATCCTCATAGAAAGCATTGTAAACACGCCAGGCATTGCCCAAGTCAAGTTCGAGTACGCCGGACGACCATAACTCAATGCGGTCGAACGTCTTTGTGGTAGTGAACCCCATCCGTACTTTGTTTCCCTGGCTGCCAATCAGATCGGCCGATATAAGATTATTCGCATCCGCAACACTACGATCGACTTCTGCATCACCCTTATAAAGGACTATGCGGAAAAACTGCAGTGCACCGACTCCCAGAAACGTACTCTGCGTCTGCATAGTGAAACCTACCCGCATGGGATGCGATTCACTGGCTACGATTTCCTTACCTTCGCCCAGTCGGACGCCGATAAGACCGATATTATTGGCTATGCTCAGTTCCTTACGGTATGTGGCATAATCATTCGGATTATCGTTCACCACATTACCTATACCTTCTACATCCTGCGTACTGATAAGGCTTCCTCCTCCTTGGGGAATATAGGCTTCGGCATTCAGAGCTTCCCCGATCAACTGATTGCAATTGTCTCCAACAGAAGCTGTAAGGCGGTGGATGGTGAAGCTCACGGCCTGACTTTGTTGCTGGCCCGAGGCATCCGTATAAGTATAGGTCCCGTTCAATACATAATCGCCGTCCACAGTCATGCCGATAATCTTGTTCTGTTCGAGGTCAATAGAAGGGGCACTTCCCGAAGGAGCCGTCGCAAGCGACCATGACACACTGCCTTCCGACGGTTGCGGCAAGTGATAAGAATTACCGTTGATGGTTACGTCGCCCGTGGAAAAATAAGACGAAATATCCGGCTTTACAGCATCACGGACATAAGCATAATAGAGAGTTGTCCCTCCAATATTAAGATCCAATCCGGTAAAACGAATCTGTATCTGCGAACAGGGCTCCTTCACCGTGATGCCCATCAGGCTTTTTCCGCCTCCAATGGCCGAGACACCTAACAACCCGGTAGCATCGACCACAATTCGTTCTACTTCTTTACCCTCCTCGTCATACGTACGAAACTCAATGCCGTTCAGCAATCCCACCTGCAGCACATTGACTTCATTCATGTAAAATCCGATTTCAGTTCCTGCTTCCACCGTCTTCCCCAGGTTGACCGTCATGCGGGGAGTGTCTCCCAACAGATCGCCCAAACCGCCGAGCAATTTTATTATCAGTTCCATGGTCACCCCGTCCGACGTATTCGCATCCACCAGTTTCTCTCCGTAATCCTGAAGCAGAGTACTGGTAAGTTTGGTATTCAAAGAAGCGTCGGGAAAGTAAACGCTCCCGTTGTAAACAGGTTTTACCTCGTTGTCACCCACAAAGAAATAATACAATTCAAGGTTTCCCAGCACATCCAGCACATCTGCATCTACTCCGCTGAAACCTATCGCCACTTCATCAAAAGGTTCGGTGGTCTGGAACGACAGGCTTTGAATGCCATCGTTGTTAAGCGTACTAAGCAGGTTCAGATTCAGCACATTCGTATCCCCGCTTCCGCCCACCATGTAATCCAAAGTTTTTTCACCCTTATAATAAGTCTGTATCCAAAAACCTTTCAATAAGTCAACGTTGAGCAACGTAGGATTGCTCATCTTATAAGTAAAGCCAACAGTCTGCCCACCGGCATAGGTCCGTTCCAGATCGCGTACGGAAACTATCTGATTGGCTATCAGCTGCACGCCTGCCACATTTTTACCCATCACAGCCGGATTGGTGAGATCCGTATCCACCAGATTGTCCATGCTGCTTTTGCCACTCAAATCGACAGCACTGACAAGCTGGTTGGCAATGTCGTCCACCACCCTGCCCTCGCCCACCAGCGGTACGCGACAGTTGGCCGTCCATGTGCCGTCAGCATTCTGCTTCAGCGAAGAAGTGGCATTCAGGGCACGGGTCACTCCGGAAGCATCGGGCACGGAAGCGGAAGGGAACGGTGCAAACTCCTCGTCCTGACAAGCACTCAGGACAAGCGTTGCAACTAACACAATGGCGGTGATAAGTCGGGAGATGATTTTCATTACTTTATTTTTTTTCGTTATCATATTCTGTCTGCGATTTCGCACAGACGCGCTCTCATTCATTCATAGCTTATTGCCACGGGGGCAAAGGAGCTCTTGCCACAGGGGCAAGGGGACCTTTATCGCACCGGCAAGGGAGCCCTTGCCATACCTGCAAGGGAAACGGTTGCCGCAGCCTTCCGGAAAAAGGAAGCTTAGCCCAGCGGGTCTTCGCCTCCACCTTCCTGGCTGTCGCCGCCGGCAGAGCCACCCGATGTAGGAGGCTTGGTGCCTACGTAGAGTGTCTTCTCCACGCTACGCGGATTCTTCAGCGGCGACGAAGAGTTGCCGCTGTACTGCGTAGTAAGCCGCAAGGTATAGGTACCAGCTGCCAGCTCGGCAGGAACAATGAAAGTCACCGTAGAAGGCTTGTTCACCACCCAAAGGTCGGTCGTCACCTGCGTCTCGGTGCCGTCGGCATCGACCAAGACCAGTCCCACTGCGGGATCCTTGCCTGCCAGCTGGATATTCTTTCCGCTGAGAGTAAAGGCCCGTCCCGGAGTGGCACTGGCATCGGTAGCACGAGTGGCAACGTCCTGCATGCCGCTGACAGAAATGGCAGCTTCTTTATTGCCGATGATGTTGACAGTCGTATTTCTGATAGCTTCGCGCAGATCGGCACCCACGTTGAAGTTCACCACAATAGAATTCTCCTCCGGATTCCACAGACCGCCGGTCACAATGCCGCGAAAATCGACCGAAGCATGATAAAGGCCGGTATTGACATTATAGCCGGTCATCAGCAGACGCTTGATGACACGCTTCTCCAGTTCGAACACATGGAGGATGGTTTCGGGACGCAGACCGGAATCTTCGGCCTTCATCTCTGCCAGAATGCGTTCCTGACCTGCCGAACCCAGCGAAACGGGTACAGCAATCTTGTCTTCTGCATTGTCGGGAGTCAACGCATTATCAGCCAACTGTGCATTAATCTGATATTTGATGTCTTCTGCCATGGTTATTCTTGTTTTAAGGATTAATAGATTATTGATAAAGTAGGATGCGCATTGCTCGCACCCTACTCCATTGATTAAAGATATAAAAGGAGATATTTATTCCAGACCCATGTCGTGGATCACTTCCCAAGCGTCGTTGATGAGGACTGTAATCTCGTCTGTAGAACTGAGGTCGATAGGTTTGTCTTCATCATCACCACCAGTTTCAGGTGCTGAATCAACTTTCAACTTCTTTCCGATAGAATAGAAGTTGTTGCAAAGAATATCATAATTCGTTTTAGTCTGAGGAGATGCAAAATTATTGGTAGTAACGTTCTTAGTAGCTAAAACATTGGCCGATTCATCATAGAAAATAACAGATAAAGTCACCGCACCTGCATCCGTAGCATGTTCGCTATAAGGCAATATATAGCAACCACCGAAAAGAGTATTATTAAGTGCGACAAAACTTTCAGGAGCTGTATAACCTGTAGCTGTAAGGTAACTCTTACCATCCTTACTAAATGTATAAGTATCACCAGGTTTTACAGTGCTGAGATTAGAAGTATTTTCTGAAGTGAATTCGAAGGTCAGCAAGTCTTCACCGTTATCATAACCGTCACCTTTCACACCATTATAGCTCTCGTTAGAAGCCAATAAAGTATTCGGGAACTGGAAACCTTCGGCTTTTTTATTAGCCTTCACTACAATTTTCGTTACTTTGGCCCATTTACCTTCATACCCTTCAATTTCAGATCCATAAGTTTCGGATGAAATATAGGCAGGTACATTCTTAAAATAGCCTAACATACCGGCAACCTGACGGGTCAGCTCGATAGAAACCGAAGAAGCAAATTTGACACTTTGATTCTTCCCCTCTTGACCTGTTACTACAATATCCACGTCCTTATAACCGGCAAAGACCTCTTCTCTCTCGAAAGTACCTTTAGCACTATTGCCAGATGTTTTAAACAGACCTTTGATGGATTCCTCAGAGGCAGTTGCATACGGGAATGACGTATTATATCCTTCCGCTACAATGCGATACTTCTTTGCAGTTGCACTAAGGCCGGAAACTTTGATTTTAGCTACTTTTTCCTGACGATCTACATCACCCGGCGTACCAAGGGCACTCTCAGTGCCAGTATAGGATAATGTCATGTCACTTACGGTATAATCTCCATCTACCTTAGTAAGAGAGATCCCAGAAGCTTTAGTCCAACTACTTCCATCCGTTGACGAATAAAAATGCAATACTACTTTGTTCACATTGTTACCGGCCTGCGAACTGCCCACCGGACGTGCAACCCTTGTAGAACCTACACCCGTATTCGAGATGGCAATCTCGATTACATCTTCTGTGAGACCCATAGTCCCGTTTTCACTACCTGCAGCCGGAATTTCTTCCTCACTGCTACATGCCGTAAACGCCAAAGCTGTGGCGAATGCAGCCATCATTAAATAATTCTTCTTCATTGTTTTAAGAATTTAGTTAATAATATAGGTTAATAAACTTCAATCATTCAATCGTTATATCGACACATTCCGGACCCAATACTCCGCACCACTTACTCCAGTCCCATATCGTGTATCACCTGCCAGGAATCATCGACCAAAGTAGAAATGACAAAGCCACCCGAATCGGCATCGTACACATAACGCAACACGGTAATCTCGTTGCGCCTCATGGTGATGTCCACATTGGCCGGCACAGTCACAGGCACACTCATGGAAGGGTCGTCGAAGAAGCGCACATAAACGGTACTCTTCTCACCGTTAACCGCAGTGGGCGACAAATACGTATCCGTCACCACCCGGCTGGAGGGATGATCCGACCAGTCGGACTCTACCACCACATACTCGGTAGAGTCTGGCTCGTAAGAAAAATGATAATCCACCTTACCACAAAGGTTGGTAATGGCCTTACGGCTCCAGTTGATATCGGTTGGCAGGTTCACACCCTCGATAAGCAACTTACCCTTGATGCGCTCCAACCGGACAGTATAGTCATAGTTCCACTCGTCGTAAAGCAACGTGTCGCAGGTCATATAGACATCGTAACCTTCCACATTGTTATGATGCAGACTATAAGTACCCAGCTTCCCGTCGGCCAGGATACCTTCCTCGCTCTCAATGTTGGCCCATACCAGCAGGACATACCGGCCGAAAGGCAAATCCTCGGGCAAATAGGCCGTAGCCAGACGCGCATCGCCCTGCACCTCGTGCAAATGCTGTACGCTGACCGTCTGCTGGCGGTCGATGTCGTAAAGCACATAGAACAGCTTCTGTATATAGGAACGGAAAGGCAAGTTCTCGTCCAGCCGATGATCCAGCCCCGTAACATTCTCTACGGCATCGATATTGAAGTAGTTGATGTCCTTGATGCCGATTCTGACACTGAGAGGCGGACAAGGCTGCAAGTCGTCGCGAATACACGATGCCAAAAGCAACCCCGCCATCAGGACCAGCAGCATGGAGGTATGTTTCCATCGTTTCATCGTGCCGCCTCCTCTCTGATTTTAAGCTGTTTGCTTTCCAAGTCGGGGTAACGTTCCGGCAACTTCTGCAACAGCGTACGTGCCTCGGCCTCCATACCGGCACGCAGATAAAGATAAGCCAGATTGTTGATAGCCGTCTCACAGCGAGGGAAACGCGCGAGCAAAGTACGATATACCTCTATTTTCTCGGCATCGGTCTTCATCAACGTGGCAGCACGCAGCAACTCCTCCTCGTTGAAAGCATCGGGCCGTTTGGCATACATGTCAAGCACCTCACGGTCGGTAGTAAAACTACGTATAGTATAAGAATAAGTATATTCTACCTTGCGGTCTTTGGCCAGATATTTCTCACGGATGTCCTGCCAGCAGGCCAGACGCCTGATCAGCCGCTCCTGCGCATCATCGTCTTTGTCGGCCAGGCGTTGCAGAATATCGGCCACACGGGCCGTATCGGGATGCGAGTCGAGTTTCATGGCCCGAAGCACAGGCTGCCAGCCCTCCGGACGCGAATCTATATGGATACGCTCCATCTGTCTGTCGGTCAGCCCCAACCGATGAGCCACGTACTGCATAGCGGCGTTGGCACGATTGCGCGCCAGTGCAGTATTGAACTTCAGCGAACCGTCGGCCGAAGCCATACCATAGACAGTAAAGCTGTTTACCGTAGCCAGCGTATCGGTCAGCACAGGGGTAAGTGCCTGCAACATGCTGTCCAGTTCGGCACGGTTGTTGCCCATATCCAAGTCTATGTCATAAAGGTTGATGGCAAACTGCAAACGTGCTTCTCCCTTTCCCTCAACAATTTTAGGACGGATGGTGAAAACAGGCTCAATCCACTCCACATAGGCCAATGCCCGCACAATGGAAGCCATTTCAAGCGTATCAATACCCGTACACTGTCCGCATCCGTCTGTCGAAACCACAGCAACAATCCGCGCCGTATCCGCCGAAGCAGGCAAAACAACCGACTCATGATAAGATAAGGTAAAAGCAGCGGTAGCATCGTCCACTTGCCGTTTCTGCTCTTTATAAGGGTCATGATAACCTTCCAGAACCTCCTTACGTCGAAGTTTATCGGCATAAATCCCAGCTTCCACCACAACCGGATCATACTCATCATATACACTGTCGCCAACCATCAGCTGAGGTGTAATGACCAGCCGCGATCGTTTCGACAATGTCTTTTCGGGAATATGGAAATTCAGTTCCATTTCAGCCCGGTTGTCTGTACCGGAAGTCAACTGGCAATAAGCCGGGGTAACAGTAATAGCAGTTTCAGCTACTTTCCTCTGCGTGTTACACGATGCACACAGGCAAGCAGCAGCTACAATAATATAACAAAAGTGTTGTCTCATACTCAAAGAATATTTCTCTTACTTAGAAGATATAAATGAACGAAACGGCAGCCTTGGTAGGGCCAAAGTAGTTTTTCCTCCGGTCTGTCTCACACTTGATACAATGTATGCGCGGGGTTTCCTTAAACCACAAACGCGCATAACCTATTCCGAAGGCAGCTTCCAGGTTCCAGTGAGGCGAAAGAATCCAGTTATAGCCATAGGTCACTCCCCCACCGGCCAAATATCCGTCATAACGTTTCTCACTGAATCCTCCATAAAATTGTGCGCCGTGCAGATGCAATCCGAAGAAATGTCCCTCAAACTTTTCACATAACCAATATTTCACTTCGGGCTGCACCAACCAGAACCTCATTTTTTTGTCATCCTTGAATGTCCAGGGGTTATAAGCAGCTGATAATTCGAGTGTATATTTCGGGCTCAAAGCTACTTCCACACCCAGATTTGGAGTAGTCGCCGCCCAATATAGGGCATTAGTCTTCAACGCCACATCTTGTGCACGAACACTCTGCACCATATACATTACCCCTAATAATAGAAGTAAAAAAATACGCTTCATATTTATTTTATTTGTTTTATTGCATAACGCACCATCTATCATTCCTCCTCTTTGTAAGAGGAAGAATCGCCTGAAATCCATAGTGTATATATCTGATAATCAGTTAAAAATAAATATTAAATTTAAACATAAAGTGCAATGAAAGTTATACAAAACAAATTTGATGGGATAAAGTACAAAGCA
Source organism: Bacteroides sp. ET489 (assembly GCF_030518095.1). Taxonomy (NCBI): domain Bacteria; kingdom Pseudomonadati; phylum Bacteroidota; class Bacteroidia; order Bacteroidales; family Bacteroidaceae; genus Bacteroides; species Bacteroides sp. ET489. The sequence goes on along the minus strand of NZ_JAULLJ010000012.1, from coordinate 27,104 downwards.
GAACATCTAATATGTGAGAACTACATATCTGATGAACGAGCTATTTGGGAAGTAATCGAATTGAGCAAAAACCAAATGATTCTTAAAGAAGCTTTAGAACGTTCCACACTTTTATTTGTATTAACCGGAAAGTTGGAAATAGCAACAGATTCTGTTTTAAAACAAAAAGTCGAAGCCTCAAAAATGTTTTTAATTCCTATTGGGGGCAATTTTTATGGTCATGTATTAGAAGATACGATAATGCTGCGTTGTTCTTTTACCAGAAACATAGCTTTATGCAACAAATTTTCAATAGAACAATTACAAAATTACATACAGCCAAATGCAAACATGAATTCTAGTATTGCTTCATTACCCATCCACCCACTATTATTAAAAGAGCTTGAGGCTACCCGTGATATACTTAATATCGGTCTGTCATGTATTCATTATCAACGCATAAAAATGGATATGATTTTCATAGAATTACGTGGACTATACTGTCGGGAAGATCTTGCAGCAATGTTTGCACCAATGCTTGGAAAAGATGATGATTTTAAAAGTAAAGTGATGCAAGTGTATTCTCATGTGAATACTGTAAGTGAATTAAGCAAAGTTCTTAATATGTCTCCCTCATGTTTCAAACGTAAGTTTTATGATTCATTTGGCACTTCAGCCAAACAATGGATGATTCAGAAAAAGAAAGTAAAGCTACTGCGTGATATTATAATGAGTAAGATGTCTATTGCAGAATTAGCAGAGAAATACAATTTTACGGCAAATTACTTGACCTCATTCTGCAAAGAGCATTTTGGGAAAGCCCCCACGGAACTACGTGCGGAATGCTCAAACGAAATAAAAAGGAATGCGGATAAAGACTCCAGTTTATGACATATTACATATTATATAATAAGGATATGAAATAAGCAGGGAATCTAATCTCGAATCCTATTTATATATCAACGGCTGTTGTAACATTTTAGGAAATGGACGTTTTTCGTAGATTTTTAGTCCATTATTATAGGTCTCTTTCTTCATATTATTTCTAATTTTGCAGCCGAAAACAAGATGACCCTTCTATGTAATTCTTCCTCTTACAAAGAGGAAGAACTGCATTTCCTCTGCAAAATTACTTCTTTTGCATGAAATGCCCCAACTTTGTTAGAAAATAAAAAACACCATATATACTATCGCATCAGTGACTTAATGAGCTTTTCGTTAGCCGTAGCAATGATGTCGGTATCCAATGCTGCAAGATAAATAGTCGTTGTTTCTATATTGGTATGCCCCATGGCCTCGCTAATTATAGTATCGCTAATGCCACATGCCCTGGCCAACGAAGCCCACGTATGGCGGCTAACATAAGAAGTCAAAGGCTCATTCAAATTTATAAGCTTGGATATACGTTCAAGACGTTTGTTGTAAAGCCGCAAAGCACTGGCATATACTATAGGAGTATCTCTATGACCGTCAGAAAGAATTGGAAACAAATAAGAAAATTCTCCTCCCTTTGTTTCGTACCGATCTATTATTTTCTGAGCTAAAGGAACTATTTTCACCTTTAATGTTTGATTGGTTTTCCGACGTCGATAAACAATGTATCCATTCTGTAACTGACATTTCTTCAAATAAGCCATGTCAACGAACGGCATTCCCTGCATATAAATACTAAACAGAAAAAGATCACGTACAAACTCCAATGCCGGATCGTTCAAATGAATATTAACAATCTGCCTAACAACTTTCTGCGACAAAGCTCGTTTTCGCGTTTTTTCCTGCCCTGTAAAAACCTTACGAAACGGACGTCTCTCGTTTTCGATAAAATCATCATCCCAAGCATAGTTATAAGCAGCACGCAACATACGCATATACAATGAAATGGTATTCATTTTCAACCCTTTCTGAACCAAGAAATCCTGAAAATCCTTCATAATACAAGTTGAAATATCCATAATAGAGATAGGCAATCCCTGACGAAAAGCCATAAATTGCTTCAATGCACAACGATAATTAGCCGCTGTTTTATATTTTCCCTTCCTGCTAAAGTTTTTAATACGTTCAGCGACCAATTGAAAGAAGTCCTTTTCCCCCATAGACAATGGTAATTCTGTTTTTTTTCTCATATACATATTCTCGTATAATTGTTAAGCATTAAACGAACTTACAAATTAAAACTAAAAGGAAGTGAAAATATGTCAATCTATAGTATAAAAGAACACCTATTATCCAATCATGACAAGCGAAACAGAGCAGACTTTAATCAATGAAAAATCGGCAAACATAAAAAAATTCTCGACAGCACTCCTCCAATCACTGCTAATACATTATCTTTGCGCACCATGAAGACCCTCTACATCATCCTCGGAAGCCTGTCGCTCGGGCTGGGAGTAGCCGGCATCTTCCTGCCGATACTGCCCACCACCCCCTTTCTGCTACTGACGGCAGCTTTCTACTTCCGTGGCTCGCCACGCCTGTACGACTGGCTGCTACGACAAAAGCGGCTGGGCCCTTACATCCGCAACTTCCGCGAACATAAGGCCATACCGCTTCATGCCAAAATCGTCTCCGTAGGCCTGACGTGGCTCACCATCCTCTACTGCGTAGTCTTTCTGCTTCCGCAAGTATGGCTGAAGCTGTTGCTGCTGGCGTTGGCCGCGGGCATCAGCTGGCACATCCTGTCGTACAAGACGCTGAAATAGTTTTTCTTTCAGTTTCCGCTCTCGTTTTCTTGCTTCTAAGCCCCCTTGTGTGTGCAGCATTACTTCAGCACCACCAGCACCTTGCGGGCTCCGTGGGCCCCCATCACCAATGCCTGCTCGATGTCGGCCGTCTTCGAAGGACCCGAAATGAAAACCCCATAAGGATAGGTCTCCGACTTCAGAGCAGCATAGGCTTCGTGCATGTTGTTGACAAGGCGGTTGCGGTCGACAACGATGAGCAAGGCCTCGGCTATGAAATAGAGCAGCTTATGCTTCACGGCCTGAGGTATCCACACAGCGCCGTTTTCGGCCACTCCTATCTCACCCGGAACAACAGCCAGATCAATGCCGTTCAGCTCCTGCGCACGTTCCAAATCGTCAGGATTGAGCGTAGCACATGTTACTTCGGGCAGGTTCGAAGCAATGCTCCGCGCCTCGGGGAAGTAAGTACGAATCAGCGAGTCGAGGGTGTCGCCCTCTTGCCACAAAACGGCATTGCCTCCCACCTGACGGCTGACATCGCAAAACTGACTGATCTTGTCTGCATAAGTCGTTGCCTTCACCGCCCACTGAGGATAATCGAAACGCTGGCGGGTGTTGAGGCGTATCTTGTTTAAAATTTCATCACGGCTGCTCATGGTTATTTCTCCTCCTTTCCTTGAACTTTATTCTTCTTCCACATTTCGTTGAACGACTCGGAAGCAAACTTGGGCAATTCACGTCCCTTTCCCCAGTCGTTCAGTCCGTTGTACTTCATAAACCGAGGCAAGGCATTCACCATCGGAGCTGCCCACAAAGCAGCATTAAACAGGTGCGGACGCTCCATCAGGAATTCCATACCTTCCGACATGTATTGTTTCTCGGTACTGGCCTTGCCGATGGCTTTCAGACCCTGACGCCATTTGTATATCTGCTCGCCCAGGTCAACCTTGGCCGGGCAAACGTTGGAGCAAGACAAGCAAAGCGAACAAGCCGACAGGTTGTCGTAGTACTTCTGCGGGTCGTGAGCCATGCCCAGATTGATGCCGATGGGACCGGGGATGAAGTAGGTGTACGAATATCCCCCACTCCGCCGGTAGACAGGGCAGGTATTCATACACGCTCCGCATCGGATGCAGTTCAGCAGGCGGATGTGGTCGGCATTGGCCAACATCTCTGTACGTCCGTTATCTACGATGATAATGTGATACTCACCACCCTGACGAGGCGAGCGGAAATGTGAAGTATAGGTAGTGCTGGGTTGTCCGGTGCCCGAACGTGCCAGCAAACGAGTGAAAACACCCAACGCATCCATGTCGGGCACAATCTTTTCGAGCCCGAAAGCCGATATGTTCAGCTTAGGACAGGACATGCCCATGTCGGCATTGCCTTCGTTGGTGCACACCACCACATCGCCCGTCGAGGCTACTGCGAAGTTAGCCCCTGTCATGGCTGCATCCGCATTCAGAAAGATATTACGCAGATTCTTGCGGGCTACGTGCGTCAGATAAGTAGGATCATAGTTGCCTTTTTCGGCTCCCATCTCTTTTTCGAAGAGCTCGCCCACCTGCTGCCGCTTGATGTGGATAGCGGGCAACACTACATGGCTGGGCGGCAGGTGCATCAGTTGTAGAATGCGCTCGCCCAAGTCGGTCTCTACAGTATCGATACCTTTCGATATCAGGAAGGGATCGAGTTCGCACTCTTCGGAAAGCATGGACTTACTCTTTACAAAGCGCTTCACACCATGGCTGCTAAGCAGGTCGTAGATGATCTGACGATATTCTTCGGCATCTTTAGCCCAATGCACAATGGCGCCGTTGGCTGTTGCATTCTTTTCAAACTCTACCAACAACTCGTCCAGGTGGCTGTTGGAGTATAGTTTCAGCTGGCAGGCCTTCTCGCGCAAGTCCTCCCATTCGGGCAGCTCACGGCTTATCTTATCTCGTTTGGCACGCACCATCCAGAGGGTTTCGTTGTGCCATGCCACCATGTCCTTATTCTGAAGGAACTTCTCGGCGGCTTTTGAATGCTTGGTACTCATAGTTGTGAAGCTAATATTTCGACAATATGAATGGTTTTCACGGGCAAGTGCTCACGATCGATGACACCCTGCATGTGCATCAGGCAAGAGCTGTCGGCACCGGTGATATATTCGGCTCCCGTCTCCATGTGATGTCTGATTTTATCCTGAGCCATGCAGACGGATACCGCCTGCTCTTCGACGGCAAACATACCTCCAAAACCGCAGCACTCGTCGGGATGAGCTGGTTCGAAGACTTCGATCCCCTGCACCATCGACAGCAGGTCGCGGAGTTTGTTGTAATAAGGAATGTTGCGCTCGCTGGGCGATGAAAGATTCAACTCGCGCACGCCGTGGCAGCTGTTGTGAATACTCACTTTGTGGGGGAAGCTGGCTTTCAGCGAAGAAGGCTTCAGTACATCGTGTACAAACTCACACAGGTCGTATATTTTCCCTGCACTTTGACACTGATGCCCTTCGTGCTTTAAGATGCCGGGATGATTCAGTTTCACAAAGGCCACACAACTAGCCGAAGGGCCGACAATGTAGTCGTAAGCCTTGAACAAATCCTCGAATCGACGGGCCATTTCCGAGGCTTTGTCCTCGAAACCCGCATTGGCCATCGGCTGGCCGCAACAAGTCTGGTCGAGCGGATAATCGACGTCCACACCCAGGCTTTTCAGCAGTTTGTAAGACGCCACTCCCACTTGCGGATAGATGGCGTTGATATAACATGGAATAAACAAACCTACCTTCATGGGTTCATCAGATTATAATGTATTGTTAATCATTTATTGAATATTGATCAGCTTATGCGTCTGCAAGCTAAGCCTCCAACGCGGATGTTCCAGGACGCAAGCCACCGTCTCGGTCGTGTTCAGACACGAACAAGGCTGAAGGAAGAAATGTCTGGCAGGCAGTTGCTCGTAACAGCCCAAATCCTGCCCTTCGTACACCACCTTTACTTCGTCCATACGCGTCAGCCTCAACTCTCCACCCTGCTTGGGCGAACAAGTCACCCAGTCGATGTTCGCTGGAAGAGGACGGGTGCCGTTGGTTTCGATGCAGACGTATTTTCCTGCCTCGTGCAAACGGTCGACAAACGCCTCGTCGATCCACAGCGAAGGTTCGCCACCCGTCAAAATCACCATCGTAGAAGGATATCGGCTGACTTCGGCCACGATGTCGTCGTCGGACATCATCACTCCGCTTTCGTGCTGCGTATCGCAAAAAGAGCACTTCAGGTTGCAGCCCGAAAAACGTACAAATACCGCAGGCGTACCCGTGTGAAATCCTTCGCCTTGCAGGCTATAGAATATCTCGTTAATCTTTCTCATAGACAGCCATGTTTGACTCAGACTCCTGCACTTCAACTTTAAAACAGGTGGGTATCTGCTCACATACCCAGCGGGCTATGTTTTCGGCTGTAGGATTAAAAGGAAGTACTTCGTTCAGATTGCGGTGATCGAGTTTCTCTTTCACCACCTGCTTGATGTGGCTGAAGTCGACTACCATTCCGTCGGCATTCAGCTCCTTCGAACGGCAATACACTGTGATAATCCAATTGTGACCATGCAAATTCTCGCATTTGCTACGATAAGAAAGGCTCAGACTGTGTGCAGCCGATACCTCCATGCGTTTGATAACTGTATACATACGACTTGTTAATACTCTGATTAATAGAACTTTTTTATCGATCATTGCATCTAATGTCACCTCAATGCGCCAGCAAAAATAATAAAAAAACAAACAATCTGTCCCCCTAAGCAGAATATCTTGCAACCGAAATCTCTCAATTTCTACGTGCAAAGCCTCTTTAAGGCTCTCTGCTTAACAGGACAGATTGACTTATCATCGGTCGGTCAAAATAGCAAACAAAACGTCGCTTTGCCAATGACAGACTTATCTTCTTTTCTACTCATCCATTTCTTATTCAATCCCCTTTATGGTCTTCATCAATTGCTCACCAAGACCGATGGTATATCCCTGCGAGACGAAGACTACACGGTTGAACGTATCGGCGATGATGAAGACAGGCAAATTGCCTGACCGCCTCAGCTTCATGTTCTCGGCTATCTGTTCGGCTATACCGTCGGTGTCGATACCATAGATCACCGTCGAAGGAAGAGCCGGGAAGGAAGAAGGCGTGAACTTGGAAGCCTGCTTCTCGTCGGGGAACAGCAACACCATCTTGCGTCCCCACTTCTCCAGGTCGGCTTTCAAGGCAGCTATGTCGCGCAAAGCATGATTCGTAGGTTCCTGGTTGACACCTAATACACCCACTACGAAGTAACCGCGTCCGCAAGCCTGCAACAGGCTTTGCTGTCCGTCCGTTGCCTTGCCATCCCAACGGGTAAAGAGCGATTCGGAGTTGAAGTTACCTATCACCTGTACTTCATCCTGACTTTCGCGCATCACAAGATCGATGCGGGTTGTCTGTCCCGGTTCGATGCTGAATGAAACCATCCGCGCAAGGACAGCGCCACTGGCCAGACGGGTGCCGGTGACCAACACATAGCTGCCGGCATCCAGCGAAGTACCGTTCTTCAGCAAGCCGGCCCAGGTAGTGCCTTCCGCATTGTTGGCATTGCCTTCTTCGTAGGTCAGCAACTGCAGCATACCTTCGGGGGTAAGTTTCGACAAAGTGAAGTGCGAATAATATTTGGGATTGTCCAACAACTTAATAGGAGTATAAGTTGCCACCAGTTTACCACTCTTTCCTTCTTCTACTTCCGAAGTTGTTTTCTCGAAATCTACATCAATGGCTCCGTTGTCGTTCAGCAATTGAACCTTACCCGTCACTTCGTGAATGCGTGCGGGGATACCCATGCTGCGTGCCATCGATACGAAGAAGATGTCGCGACTGTGCGGATCGGCCAGACGGGCTTTCCATACACCGGCCGGAGATATGGGCGAAGCACCCAGATTACAGTTCTTGTCCACACGGATGTTTTCCGACACCCAAGCGACAAGTTTCATCGGTTCGGCCACGTAAGCTTTGCACTCTTCCTCGGAAACCACTTGCTTGAAGAAGGCTTTATAAGGCGTCAGTGCCTCGTTGCTGACACGCGGATTGCGCACATAGCGGCGGAAAAGGTCGGCATTGGGGCAAAGACGCGACAACATGTGGTCTAGCAATACGTCGAGGGTAACATCGCGCAGGTCTTTCTCCGAAATGCGTTGCAGCAGGTCGAAACCGCCTACCTTCGACTTCTCGGAACGCAGACGGGCCATAAAGTTGGTGATGACGGCATGATTGCCACGCGAAGCCACCAGGATGCGGGCAGCAGCGTCCTCGTCCAGACGATACAGACGGGCAAACTCACGTGCCTTCTCGTCGGTCATGAAGGTGGCGGTATAGGCATTGCGGATAGAGTCTTCGTGTGCCAGACGGCGGTCGTTCTCGGCGCGTTGCTCGGGCGTTACTTCGGGCAGGTTGGCATTCTCGGCAGGAGGCACGATGTCCAGATCGACGGCAAATGCAGCACCCGACTCTTTATCGAGCTTCACTTGCAGCTCGCTGTCCTTGCCGAAAGAAAGTTTGGCAAAGCCTGTCTTTCCGCCTTTCGATGCCCACACCAGCATATCGCCCTTGCCGGCAGTCAGCGAGGCCTTGCCTTCGGCATCGGTCTGCTTGCGGGCTACGGTATAGAATTCGGCATAGTTATAGAGTTTGAACTCGACAATGGCATCGGGCACAGGCTTGCCTCCGGCGTCTACTACCTGCACCACGGCACGGGCTGTCGGGGCGTAATTGTCTATCACATTGATTTCCGTATAGCAATTGGTCACGGACATTACTTCTTCGGGGCCTTCGTAGCGTCCGAACACCTTGGTGTGCATCAGCATTCCCCGGCTGGCTGGGGCGTTGAACCATCCCAGGTCAAGTACGGGCTCGGGCTCGCAGGCTCCCAGGAAGTGCCACTTGCCGTCGGCCCACGCTTCTACCCAGGCATGATTGTCGTCGGTGTGCGCCCAACGGGGCGTATAGACCTGACGCGCCGGTATGCCTACCGAACGCAAAGCGGCCACCAGCAAGGTAGACTCTTCGCCGCAACGGCCATAAGCCGTACGGACAGTAGCCATAGGCGAACTGGTGCGGGCATCGCTTGGCTGATAGACGGCCTTCTCGTGACACCAGTGGTTCACTTCGAGGATGGCGTCGTGCAGCGAAAGTTGCTTCACGCGGTCTTTCAGTTCCTTATAGAATACGACACGTGCACTGTCCAGATGCTCGTTGTTCACCCGCGCCGGAAGCACAAAGTGACGGAACAGCTCTTCGGGAATATCGCCGCCCCAGGGCATTTCGTCGGCTGCCTGACGCGATGCACGTACGTTCATCAGGTGGAATTCGCCCGGATAATCGGTAATGTCGGCCAGGGGCATGTAGGCATAAAGAAACTCCAGTGCCTCGCGCTCGTACGTGTCAAGGTCGGTGTCGAGCACGGCAAACAGGTCGCCCTGCGGCATCTGTTTCTTTTTCAGTTCCAGGTCTTGTTCTACCTTGGCACGGTATTCGGCATCTTTGATAAAATGGGAATTGCCGCACGCTGCAAGCAAGCACGACAGCAATAAGAAGTAAAGGGGAAGAAAACGAGTTCGCATAAGATTAAATTTATGTTGGTTACTCGGACAAAGATACTGAATGATGAGCGCAATACAAAAAGAAGCCTGCTTATTTTTTATTACCGAACCGCATCCCTCCCCTTCCGTTTCCGAATCGGCAGACTGCTTTTTATCACGGAAAAGGCTGGCATCTTCGGACAGAACTCCAAGCCTGTCGGACAGTGCACGCTGGCTGCACAGCCACTGCAAACAGGTTGCAGCATCACTGCAAAGGCGTTGCAGCGTCACTGCAAACCGCTTTGCAGCGACAGTGCAACGGGCGTGCACTGCTTCCGGCACCGGCGGAACGTCACTTCAACGTCAGCACCAAGGTGGTGTCGGCCTTCAGCTCGAAGCGGCAATCCTTATAGGCCGGCGGTCCCATCACGCCTTCGGCATCGTTGCTGAAGCCATACTTCTCCAGCGGGATGCCGTAAGTGCCAGTGTCCAGCCGACCGTTTCCGTTGGCATCGTGAAAGACGGAAATGGCGTAACTTCCTGCGGGAAGTCCCTGACAGGGAATGCGGACGGTGCTGTCTTTTGCTTCGACCTGAAACCCGGTCAAAGGTTTCTTCAGAAAAGTCTCTTCCGACGCGTAAACGGCTACGAAGAGGGAACCCTCCGGCCGCTCGATGCCGCGTACTTCGATTGTCAGATTCGGTGTGCCCGCCGTGCCGGCAAATGCTTCGGCCAGCAGGAGGCATCCAAGGGAAATAAACCATGTTTTCATAAGCTGTGTAAATAGTGATGTGAATAATATAAAATGAATAATATGACTCATACAGCCGGGCTGCCCCGCCTCAGAAGTTGGAGACGTCGTAAGCCGCCTTCTTGCCCAAGGTGATGAAAACGCCGACGTAGAAGAAATGGTCGTCCGACGCCCATACGGGCTGCCCGTCCACCCGACCGAACTCGTTGCGGCGTCCCAGGATGTTTGTGGCCGAGGCGTGGACGATGACTTTCTTACTCGGGAGGAACGTCAGCCCCAAGTCCAGGCTGTTGTAGGGCTTCACTTCGTCGTTCATCAGGCCGGGCAGCTGCGCATTGTGGTACGGACGGCCGCTGCTGAAGCGATTGGTCACACCGATAATGGTGCGCAGGCGTGGCACGGAGTACTTCAGTGTGAGCGACGCATTGTGGCGGGTGGCGTATTGGGGCGTCGTCAGTTCGGCATACTCCCGATACTTCCTGCGGGATATATTATAGGTATAGGAAAGATAATACTCGAAGTTGTGCAGCGACACGTCGTCGAAGAAGAAGAGGTCGAAGCCCTTGCTATAGCCGTAGCCGTGCGAAGTAACCTGACGGACACCTGCCCCGTCGGTCTCGGCCAGCGCCAGCCGGCTGTAGTCCTTGTAGTAGCATTCGGCCTTCAGCAGGCGGCCATTGCAGTCGTAGCGGGCACCCACGTTGTATTGCACACAGACCTCTGAAGCCGGACGGGACTGCTGTACCAACCAGACATTCTCGGGCAACTGCGTGTAGCGGCCCGCCGTAGCCGAAAACATCCAGCGGTCGCGATAGTAGTTCAGTGCCACGCGGGGTGAAAAGTTCCACGTACGACCGGCCGACACATATTCCGTCCGGCAGGAAAGCTCCGCCTTGAGCGACTCCCACGGATAGTAAACGGCCGAAAGGAAGCCCGCCCCTATGGTGGGGCTGATGCGGTTGTGGCTGTCTACATCGGCCGGAGCTAAAACATAAGCGTCTTCGTAGTGCCGGAAGAATCCTTCCATGCCCGCCTCCATGCGGAGTGTCGGCAAGAAACGTTTTCCGGTTTTCGCTTTCAGGTGCCACTCCTGCTGTTGCTCTCGCCAGTGGTCGCCTGCCACGGCTGCTCCGCCTATCTGTCGCGAATAGCGCGAATAGGCCACTCCGCCAAACCACTCCCAGCCGTCGGTTGCCCGGCGACGAAACGTCGAGTTGAAGTAAACATTATCCTCGCCCAAGGCAAACTGTCGCCGCTCGTCTCCCTCGTACAGGGAGAAGTCGGTGCGGTCGTACTGGGCATAAACTTTCAGCACCGTACGGTCGTCGGGCGTATAACGTGCCTGCGAGGCGGCCGAATACATCCGGTAAGGCTTCTCGAAGTCGCGCCGTCCGCTGAAGATACGGTCGTAAAGGCTCAGATTCTGATAGTTAAGGTCGACCGAAACCGACCCTTTCGCGAAAGCACGCGTACCTCCGCCCCCAGCTCCTACCACCGAAGCATTCATTCCCAACTTGGTGACGGGGCTATGGTCTTTCGTCTCAAGCGGCAGCACAGCCGACAAAGCTTCACCATACTCCAGCGGCGCACCGCCCGAAGCCAGATTGACCCCACTGAACATAAAGGTAGAATAACGGCTGCGCGCCACACTGTTCAGACTGACCGAGGTATAAGGATTGAGCACATGCATACCGTCAATGTACGTCTGTGTCTCGTAGCTGCTGCCTCCACGCACCAATAAACGCCCGCTTTCGCCCTCGACCTGCGTCCCCGGCAATGTCTGCAAGGCCTTGTACAGGTCGCCGTTCGCACCGCCCACGGTTACCAGTCCGACAGGTTGCAAATCGTTCCACCGGCTGTTGGCGGCCGGAGTCCTGTGTCCTTTGACCACTACTTCGCCCAAGTCCACACTGTCCGTAAACAGTTGCAGGCGTATCGTATCGGTCACGGTCGTCTGCGCACGGCCAACAGCTACGCATGCCAAAGCAAGGAAATATCCCATCCATAGAATAGCTTTTCTCCTCATTGTCTTCATCGTTTTTGTTTGATTCCGACAGCAAACATAGACGAAGAAAACAAGGCACAAAAATATCCGGGACAGACAGCCCGGATATGTGACCGGCAGACGTCCTCGTGTGACGAACGGCCTGCCTCTGTGACGAATGACTAAGCGTTTATCCCCTTCTCTATCATTGTCTTAACTTGCTTTGCATACGCCCGCGACACCGGTACTTCGTCCCGGCAACCCTCCAGGCGCAAGCGGTATCCCTGCGAATTGCCCGACACATCGGTCACCTTGCCGATGTTGACCAGAAAAGCCCGATGGCAACGCACGATGAAGGGACAGCCTTCCACCGCCTGTTCCATCTGCTTCATGGTGATGCGCAACGTCTTCCGCACTTCTCTCTCTACGCTCCCACTCTCCGGAACATTGTGCTGCCCAGCAGGGCGACAAGTAATCTTCACGTAGTTGCCTTCGGCTTCGGCAAACAGGAAGTCGGCCGCCTCCATTTCGAGCACTTCCTTAGTAGTTCCAGCAAAAAACAGGTGCGAACTCCCGGCGGCGGTACCCCTCTTTTCGGCCACGACAACAGACCGCCCCGTGTGCATCAGACAGGCATTCAGCTCGGTAGCCTCCCTCAGATTACGCGCCAGCACTAAGTTGCGGTTCCACATAATAAAGAAAACAATGGGGAAAGGCGCCAACAACAGTACCCAAACCATGCTGATACCCAGCAAACGCCAATCGGGCGACAAGCCGAACACCCACGCCGTATACAGCCAGTTGAACAATCCTATCAGCAGACAGACAATCAGCGTATGGAGCAACTCCTTGCCCACCGTCCAGTTCTGTTCCTTGTGATAGGCAGGAAACAGCCAGGGCAACAGATAGACCATGATGCTCAGTGCAGCGGAAGATACCACGGCATAGCCCAGCAGCACAGGCAGCTTGCCGGTCTCCATCCGCGAAATGCCGAACGGCTGCAACAGATAAATAATCAGAAAAACGATCAGCGAAGGCACCACTACCGTTTTCCAACGTTTGCACAGCGCCGGATAAGGAGTTTGCAGAAGTTTTATCAGCTTTTTCATTGCTTTTTATATAAGACGGGCAAAGATATACAATATATTTGTAATATCCGGATAGCAAAACAGGGTTTCTTCAAAAGAAAATAGAATATGCAAGCATTATTTTTATGTTCTACAACATACACCTTGCGAACAATTTGTATCTTTGCAGTGTTATTAGAGAAAAGAAAAAGAAGTAAGAACCGCTTTCCGAAACGCGGGAAGCACAAAAAGAAGATGATTATGAAAAAAGACGTAAATGAAATTATGATGTTGCAGTACCGTATCAAACGTTATCAGTCGATGAGAAACGGTGCCATGTGCCAAGCCCTTAGTGGCAAACTCCAGAAACTGCTTGCCAAGCAGTAATCGGAACTGAATGTAAAAGCGCTTGCCTCCGCAAGCCTGATAAGATGTAAATAAACAACCCTTTAAATAAAATGAGTGAAGAGGATGTATCGCAAAAAGATACATTCTCTTTTTTCTTTATCCCTGCCCAAGGAGAAGGTAACAACTACCAACCTCGCCCCGACATTCACTTACTCCCAGTCGCTGAACTCGAAACTGAGCTGCTCCCATACTCCTTTCTTCGCCTCTTCCTCGTGCGGATTGGAGATGGAAAGGCCGATGAGCCGGATGGGATGCTGCTCGTAATCGACTTCCTTCAGCAGTTGCTTGGCCAATGGCAGAATCTCGTCGAGCGTATGAAGTTCCTGTGGACGGGTCGTGCTGCGGGTTATCTGACTGAAGTCGTGAAACTTAATCTTCAACGTCAGCGTATTCCCCTTGAAGTTATGACGCTCCAGCCTGCCTGTCAGTTCCACCGCTACATGATACAGCTCGATGATTATCGACGAACGGCGGGAAATGTCCTTCTCCAACGTATGCTCGCAACCTACCGACTTACGGATGCGCACCGCCTCGACAGGACGCAAATCGATGCCTCGGGCAAAGTCGTAATAAACGCTCCCCATCTTGCCAAATTCCTGCGTCAGCATCGCAAGCGAACGGGTACGAAGCTGTTCGCCGTTGTGTATGCCCAGCAGGTGCATCTTCTTGGCTGTGACAGGCCCTACTCCCCAGAAACTTTCGATAGGCAAACGGGCAATAAAGTCGAGTGCCTGGTCGGGATGAATGGTGCACAGTCCGTCGGGTTTGCGGTAGTCGGAAGCAATCTTAGCCAGAAATTTGTTGTAGGAAACACCGGCTGAGGCCACCAGATTCAGTTGGCTGCGTATCTTCTGCTTTATCTCGCGGGCTATGTCGACAGCCAGTTCCATGCCCGGCTTGTTATGGGTGACATCCAGGAAAGCCTCATCCAGCGAAAGAGGTTCTATCAGGTCGGTATACTCGTGGAATATCTCGTGTATCTGACGCGACACTGCCTTGTACACGTCCATCCTGCCGGGAATGAAAATCAGGGAAGGGCACAAACGTTTGGCCTTCTGCGACGACATGGCCGACCGCACTCCATAGCGGCGAGCCTCGTAACTGGCCGTAGCCACTACTCCCCGCTCTTCGGCACGACCTACGGCAATAGGTTTGCCCCGCAACTCGGGATGGTCGCGCTGTTCTACGGATGCATAGAAGGCATCCATGTCGATGTGTATGATTTTACGTTCCATTGTCAGCTTTCCTTTTTTCGGCAAGGCAAGGACAAATATAGTGCACTTTTACGAAATAAAGGAATGACGGAAGTCAAATACAACGGAGGGGATGAGAAAAAAATGAAAGGATAAAAAAAGAACTTCCTGCCCGTCTCCGGATGCATGTGAAGAGCGGACAGGAAGTTTATAACCGATTATTTCGACTTGAAAATAATCTTATAGATCTTAGGCATACCGTTATAACGGCATGTTACGGTAGCAAAGCCTTCGTCTGCCTTGGCCTGGTCGATCTTGATATCAACTTTCTTATTCGATGCCTTGGCAGTAACTTTGGGGAACGCCTTGCCAGCTGCGGCAACTTCGTAGACTACCTCGTAGTGCGAATAGTCGGCAATACCGTTTTCGTTTGTCGAGCGTACCGGCGTCTTGGGCAGTTCGATTACTTCGCCCCCTACCTTCACCGTCACTTCGGGTACTACCGGACGGACAATCGGATGCTTGGCCGAGCTGAATCCCAAACCGGACATATCGAACAGCGGAGCCTGGCCTTCGCCCTCGGCCACCAGATAGATGGCATGTTTCTTATCCAGATGATCTACCACATCAGCCACATTCAGCGTGAACTTGGTTTCTTTCTGTGCAGCACCTGCCGGAACTTCGATCACGCCAATCTTCTTGCCTTTCCATACGGCATTGTCCCACGGAGCATCCAGCCATACATTCACCTTGAATGCCTTGTCGGTACGCGGAGTGATGAAAAGGTTGAACACCGTACCGTTTCCGGGCTTCGTGCCTTCGAAAGCCTTGATGCCGTTCTTGTTCTTATCCAGTCCGCCAAAACCAAAGTACTTATAGCCGATGATGACACCGTTGCGTACTCCTGTTATTGGCATGTGGTTGTCCCATACATCCCAGGAATCCTGCTGAACGCCGGTATCGGACAGGTAGCAGGCATAACCGGCCGAGTAATAACGATACGGATCGAGACCGAAGATGTGGAATCCCTCGGAGGTAACTTCCGCTCCAGTATATTCGTGGCCGTTGCTGTCTTTGGCCGTCCACTTATGGTCGTCGGCATAAGCATCGTAACCGGTAATGGTCACCTTGCCGCCTTCGGAAACAGGTTTCTCGTCCCACTCTATCTTGATGGGCGCCACTACGGCCTGACGGGCAAAACCGAAGTTACGGGGCGGACGGTGATAGAATACATACCACTGACCGTTGATTTCCTCGATACTGCCGTGCGTGTTGTGTCCACCGTTGGTAGTCACCAGCGACTTACCGTCCTCGCTTACTTCCGGACCACGCGAGTCTACAACGACGCCACCGATTTTCCACGGTCCGAGCGGAGTGTCACCATAAGCATAACGCAGGGTGGAGTTACTGCTTCCCATACCATAGTCGGGACCAGAGTATCCACTATAAACCGATACATACTTATTTCCTACTTTACGGATGGAGGAAGCTTCGAAGAAGTTGAAAGCCCCCAAATCCTGTCCCGGATAGACGTTAGGATAAACGGCATCGGCCGGGTCGCGAACTACGCCATACCGACGTCCTGCCGGCATATTAAACGGAATCACCTCCTTACCGGGACGTACCGAATACATGGTGTTCTGGTCCAATTCGGCGGCCGACGAGCGCTGGAATCCCCAGAAGCCGTAGGCACGGAAGCCGATTTTGTAATCCGGATCGTTCGAGTCGGTGATCTGCTCTACATAAACCGAAGGGTCAAAGCCCATGATACTGCCCGGCAATGCCTTCCGACCGTCTTCGGTCACATTCACCGGAGTAAACGGTCCGTCCGGACGAGTGCTCTTTGCAACCATTGCCTCGCGGAACGGGCCACGGCTGTGCGGATACAGGTAGTACTCGCGAGTACCATCCCAACGGTTCACCTCCACGAGGTCGGGAGCGTACATCACGTCCCATTGCCCGTCAATGTGATAGGTGAAAATCGGGCCTTCGTCACGCCAGTTCTGCAAGTCCTCTACCGGAGCAGACCAAGCACGGATATCCGGTCCGCAATAGCTGTCGAGGCGCAAATCGTGCGAACCGATGATGTACACTCTGTACTTACCGGGATTGTCCGGGTCCTCAAACACGCGTGGTTCTCCATCGGGCACATGTTCCCACAAAGGGAGATAAGGGTTACCGATACTTTCAAACACAGGCTCTTTAACAGCTTCCCCGCCATCATCCGTTTTCGAAGAAAAAGCCCATCCACTAGCAGCCAGCGAAAGTGCGGCTACATACAAGAAGGTGCTTGGCCTTCTTTTTTGTCCATTTCTCTTGAGTTTCATAAATTATTAATTTTAAGGAATACTTTTTGCTGATATTCTGCAAGGCTTCAGCAAATTAAAAACATCTGTCTCAATGTTTACACATCACTGATAGACAAACCGTTAAGGATACATCCGCAACTCCTCGTCTATTATTGCGTGTAAAACGTACATGCAATATTGGCAATTTAATCGACATCTGCAAGAGAAAATATCGAAACCTGAAGGCAAAACAGGCAAAATCTGTTACCTCCGGCCATCGGCCCGGTACAGGAAACAGACGGTCGGATACAAGAAGACCTTGCATGCGACAACAGAAAAAAATCTCATGAAAAGAAAGGTATCGGCCCCAACCTTTTCATCTACATCTTACGCCTCATCCGCCGATAGACGTATATGAATGCAGGAATCAGGAAAGCATCTGCAAACACCCATGCCGTAGGGTCGCCAAAGCAGACGGCCAGATAACCGAATACCGGTACGACAAACACACTGACCAGGATTCTGGCTATCATCTCGGACACACCGGAAAGCATGGCCAGACTGGTATATCCGACTCCCTGAATGGTGTAGCGCAGGATGCAGAGCAGGCCCAGTACGGGAAAGAACGATACCGAAACATGCAGGAACAGGGCCGTATCCTTCAGAATCTCGGTCTCGGAAGCATCGACAAACAGCAAGGCAATCGTACGTGCACTGGTCATCAGTACCACGAAGGTAAAGGCCCAATAGATCATCATCATCAACGCACTCGACTTCACCCCTTGCCAGACACGTTCAGGCTTACCCGCACCGTAATTCTGTCCCGAATACGTAGCCATGGCTATGCCGAGACTTTCAAACGGGCACATGAAGAACATCTTGATGCGCATGGCAGCCGTAAAGGCAGCCACACAGGCTGTGCCCAACGCATTGTTGGCACTCTGCAGCATGATACTGCCAATGGCCGTAATCGAGAACTGAAGTCCCATCGGCACCCCGATATACATCAGCCGGCGGGCCAACGAAGCATCGTACTTACGTTCGGCAGGCGTCGTACGAAGAATATCGAACTTCTTCGCCATATAGAAGTAGCAAAGGACAGCCGAAACTGCCTGCGATACCAGCGTGGCAATGGCCGCGCCGGCTACTCCCCACCCCAGGACGAGGATGCAGAAAAGGTCGAGCACAATGTTCAACACCGTCGAAAGCAACAGGAACCAGAACGGGGTCTTACTGTCGCCCAAGGCACGGATGATGCTGGACAGCAGATTGTAGAAGAACGTACAGGGCACACCGATAAAAGTGAACAGCAGATAGCGATATGCTCCCTCGAAGATATTGTCCGGCGTACGCATCCAGTGCAGGATATTGCCGCACAGCA
Source organism: Bacteroides sp. ET489 (assembly GCF_030518095.1). Lineage (NCBI taxonomy): Bacteria > Pseudomonadati > Bacteroidota > Bacteroidia > Bacteroidales > Bacteroidaceae > Bacteroides > Bacteroides sp. ET489. Next base: position 8,789 of record NZ_JAULLJ010000012.1, on the reverse strand, counting down.
GACTGGTAACTACGGCTATCACGACCGACATCACCGCTGCCAGCTGCAGACTGACGAACACATAACGGCGCATCGTCGTATAGTCGCATGCACCGAACTTCTGGGCGATGGGGATGCCGAAGCCGCCACAACATCCGTTGCAAAAACCCAGAATAAGAAAGACGACCGACGTGCTGGCACCCACCGATGCCAGCGCATCAATGCCCAAGAAGCGTCCGACAATGGCCGCATCTACCAGCGAATAAGTCTGCTGGAGCAGATTGCCTAAAAGAAGAGGTAAAGCAAAATTAAATATCAATGGAAGGGAACGGCCTTCCGTCATTGCTTTAATGCTTGCCATATTGGTTTCCTTTCAACTGAAAAAACTGCTTTGCGCCAGATAATCGGGCGTTTCAGCGTATATAAACATCACACTCCCTCCCTTGATAGCGTCGATAATGGGGCGTGAAAGGGCACGGGGAACGGCCGGACATCCGAAACTGCGCCCCAGGCGCCGCCCACCGCTGATGACGGAAGGGTCGGCATAGTCGGCACCGTGCATCACGATGGCACGCTCGCGGGCGTGGTCGTTGATGCCCTTCTCCAGTCCGTTCAGAATCAGCGAATAACCATTGCTGCCCTGATAGGTCGATTCGGTCAGATAAAATCCTAAGGAACTTTTCAGTGAGCCGTTTTCGTTCGAAAAAGAAGTGGCGTACATCTCTCCGCTATTCTTTCCGTGAGCCACCAGAGACGAGAACAGCATCTTACGTTCCTTCATGTCGAATACGAAAAGCCGCTCACGGGTCGATGGTTGCGAAAAGTCTATCAGCGTCAGCACGTCGCGCTTGCGTCCTGCCACCTTATAATATCCGGTTACTGCCTGCCTGAAAGCCTCCCAGCCGACAACCCCTTCCAAGTCCATCGAACGATACAGGGCTGCGCACCCCATCCCCTCGGAGACGGAAAGCGAAGGCATGCATTCTCTGTCTTCCACCCAAGTCACATGCGGCAGACACAGAAAAACAATCAACAACAATAACCTATTATTCAACACAATACGATACGATTCTTTTCGATTACCCTAAAAAAACTGCGCAAAATTACTGCTTTTCTGCCATACGTTCACTACGCATAAAGTTAAATAATACAAGTTTCCCCCTGTTCTTCACAGCCTTTGCCGCACCGATATAAGGAGGGAGACACCAATCATCCCGGATGATTGTATGAATCATCCCCGTTGATTGTAGGAATCATCCGGGATGATTGCACCCAAAGGCTATACATTTCATCCCCTTCCCTGCCTGAGAAGGAAGCCAGATGCAACTCTACTCGATGACAACAATCAGTGATTTCTCGGTCGGCGCCCAATCGTAGACAAACTTCGAATGCGACGTGGCATTGCGCACACACATGTGCGAGCGGGGGATGGTCCCCAACGACCAGCTGTACTCTATCATGGCCGTCCGTGGCACGTTGACGGGTACGCCGTGGATATAGGCACCGTTTGTGAAACGGCTGGCATAAGGTGCATAGCCGCCCGTTGCCGAGGAGCCGTCTTTCAGAAACACCATCTTCTGCTTTTTCTGCTGCAGCAGATACATGCCCAAGGGTGTTTCCTGCGCATAAGGCGGGGCATGGCGGCCGGTAGTTGCCGGATTCATGCTGCGGATGGCCCATTCGCCCGGGGCGGTACGCTCCAGAGTTGTAATGTTCTGGTCGAGGCGGTCGACGAAGACAACGTGATTGAAAATCGTACTGTCGCTCAACTGTTTCAGATAGCGTTCGGGCACCAGCCACTCCTCCTCCCACGTCACCGGATAGACCCTGCAGAAACTGCCTACCTGCCCCCGCAAGTAGGCCAGCGTTCCGTCGCGCCCATAGCGTTCGGGCACCAGCGTATCACCCGGCAAATACATCGGCACGGACTGATAACGCTCCACTCCCAACGTATCGGCCACCCGCTTGTAGGCATTGCGCACGTACTTGCGCACCAAAGGAGCCTCGCGGTTCAGGTTCTTGTAGTTCTGGAGCACTACCCATCGCTCCTGACCTCGCTGCATGTTTTCGATATAGGCCAGGCAGTTGCGGATGACGTCCCACTTGAACGAACGCACCGTGTCCTTATAAGGATAGGTATCATCCAATGTATATTTATCGTACAGCAGTTCTTTGGTCAGGTGAATGTCGTCTGCCCTCAACAGCTTTTCTTCAACAGGAAGAGGCTCTGCCGCCAACGTATCGACTATCTCCGAGGTCATGACTTCCGGCTTATACGTTTCCGACGCAGGCGTCACCTGCTTGCCGGCCTCGCGACATCCGACAAGCACACCCAGCAGCAACAGACTAAAAAAGATATCCAAGCGTTTCATAAACAGGACATAACAGTATACACGAATTTTACATACGAAAATAATATTTTTCTGAATACCGAACAATATATTCCCCACAAATTATGCAGCAAACTTATCCTTCCCGTAAAATACCCGACTCCTATTTCCATGCATCCCAACATGTTGCAATAGGATATTTCTAAAATCAAAAGCAATAACCGATACTTGCATAAAAGCCTATTTTCTTCACCCGATCCGAATAATCAATAGTAGCACTGACAGGTCCCCAGAAACTGTTATAAGAATATTTTATACCCATTCCCCACATATCTTCTCCATGCAGTATTTCATCCATTTGGCCTGCATGCAACATATAATTGCCCACACATGACAAATAATGTTTTTCTGCCAACTTGAACCTTAAGTCAATCCGAGTTCCTATCGCTTTATTCTCTACATGCTCGGTATAGTGAATGCCATAAAATGATTGCTGTCCAAACATATACCGATCATAACATTCTCCCCCTACAAAATTGGAATAATATCCGGGGACTTTATCTCCGAAAACAAAACGTCCAAACAATTCCGGCAATACACAGATTTTATCGCTTATGCTATACGCTCCTTTAATTCTAAACACAAAAGGGAAAAACATATAGCGGCTTTCATCAAATATCCTGCCTACATACAATTCGGGAATCAGACGAACATTGACGCCACGGGTAGGCAGTTCTTTATCATCAAAATTATCATATTCTACATCAAAATATCCCGATAAGAAATAGTTTCCCATTTTCTGATGCAAAGCATCATTGTATGCCGAATACCACTGTGACGCATTGCTGAACCAGTCATATTGAATACCTGTTTTATAATTGAATCTTCTATGCGAATCGTTTTTCATGTATACTTCGACATGATTATTCAAATACGACAAATGTTCTTTGTCTTCACCATATATTTTTAAAATAAAGTCTTTATATGCAATGCGATATGAAGCTCCCAATTTATTCATATTATTAATTCTGAAATTATAGTCTAAATCCAGCCAGGCATTTTTATTGATTTTGGCGGTAGCCGTTACATTATGTTTCTTCCATTTACCAATCGCACCTTGAGCTTTCAGAAGTACCGATGCAATATCTTCCGTATCAATATGCACCCCTATACCAATATTTCCTTTTCCCTTTTCGTGCACAGATATAACCAGAGTATTTTCATTGGCACCATTGTCTGGAACTATCAAATAAGAAACACGGTCAAATAATCCTAATCCCTGTAAACTCCACACTACGCTCTCTGCATCGGCAGCAGAAATAGTCATATCTTTATCAATCTTCAACATCTTATAAAGACTCATTTCATCCAACGTCTCCAAACCTTCTACACGGATAGAGCTTATATAAACCTGATTTGCTTTTTTCCTAAAAGCAGTCTTTTGTAGCGGAATATAATCACCCAACTTCTTTTTCAAAGCAATGATATCGTCCCAATGCTCTCTAGCAACTTTCTCGCCCATTGCTATCATTGTATCTATAGCCGATTGCTTGAAATCTGCCGATGTATACCCTTTTAGTCCCGGATTCATATACAAGTCAACATCCTTCTTGTTTTTCCTGTATTTTTCTTCTCCTGATAAAAATGCTATCCTGTTGGCAATACTCACTACATTCCCGTAGTCTGGTTCAACAAAGGCTTCTGTACTTAAATCGATCCCAATAGTTATATCAGCCCCCATTTCTTTTGCTACATCAACAGGGAAATTATTGAAAATTCCTCCATCCACCAGTACCATGTCATTCCTATATACCGGCTCGAAAACACCGGGCACTGCCATACTGGTCCGCATTGCCAAAGGCAAATTGCCTTTCCTGATCACAATTTCTTTTCCACTTTTCAAGTCTCCTGCTACACAAGCAAAGGGTATAGGTAAAGAATCGAATGATTCTATCTGATGATACCCTGCTGTCAACCCTGTAAATTTATTCAGTATGCCTTGCCCTTTAATGATGCCAGATGGAGCAGATATCTTTTTATCTGCCCCTAAAGAAACATTTACAAGGAAATGCTCTTTTTCATATTTCGTATTAAACGAACTGTACGGACGTGCTATCTGGTCGGTTAAAAGGAACATCCAATCTTGTGTCCTGACCATACTGTCAAGCTCTTCGGCAGTATAGCCAATGGAATAAAGACCACCTATTATTGCTCCCATGCTTGTACCGCTAATAAAATCTATAGGTATTTCAGCTTCTTCCAATACTTTAAGGACTCCAATATGGGCCACTCCTTTGGCTCCTCCTCCACTGAGAACCAAACCCACTTTGGGCCTCACCTCGCCCTGCGCCATTAGCCCATTCGTAAAACACAGACATAACAGAACAAGACAAATTGCGTACTTACTCAAAGTCTGCTTTATCATAACTATATCATATTTTATCAATCCCATAAAATTCCACATCTTGAACTTAAATGATCTTACTTTCGCATAATTATCACCGCTGGTTGTTCCGCATAATCAGCTCTCCACTTCATAATTGCAAACAATACAAAAACGTCATAAAAACCATCAGATAAATATTTGAAGTATTCAAACATTATCTGACAGTAAAATTATATAGCCCAATAACAGACAAACGCCGTTTTATTGTCCTGTATCTTTCTGATACTGAGTTACCTTTATCTTATAATCAATACAAGCATCTGTATATCTATTGCGGCTCTTCTGATATAGTCCCTGTGCATCAAGCAACTCGGACAATGAACATATCCCCGAATGATAATTGTTTGTCTGCATCCTCAGATTCTCTTCCGATTCGCTGACAGCTGATTCTGCAAGTATAATCTGCTTATATGACTCAGTCAATAAATTCCAGCTCTGCTGCATTTTCAACTGTAACTTCTCCCCGCCATCCTGTTGCTGCTGTAGTGCCTTCTTTTCCTCTAACTTTGAACGCTTAAACTTATGGCTTCCTCCCCACCAATCAGAAATTGGTACACTGAGCGTAGCCATCATCACAAAATGATTGCGGCTTCTATCAAACATCCAATCTTCGTATGCATAAGTAACTCCTACTCCTACCGTAGGCAATTGTTGACCCAAAACAATTTTTCGTTTCAACTCATATACTTCCACATTCTTACCTAATAATTTATAAGCAGATAATGAAGGCAACATGGACTGATGATCCACTAAATATTCTGCGGGATTTTTTATCTCAACATCAATTTCAGGAACATCAATATATGATGCGGAATCGAGCGGAATGCCTATATACTGACACAAAGCCATTTTAGAAAGCTGCATTCCATTCTCTACCTGCAACCGTGTACTCTGCAATTCATTCTGTTTTAGCTGTACAGTCAACAAATCGTTATGAGTTGTTATGCCTGTTTTTACAGCAAGGCTTACATCTTTATGCAAATTCTGTAACAGCGTATCAAGTATGGCTAATGTTTTTTCTGCTTCCTTCAAAGACACTATTTTCCAAAAGTATGTCTCTGTTTCCAGTTCCACTTTGTCGGCCGTCATATTAAGTTGTAAACGTGACGCCTCCAATGCCGTTTTAGCCAATTTATTAGAGTTTACAATCTGCCCTCCTGCAAAAATAGGTTGTATGGCAGATGCCGTTATCAAATTTCCTTCCTCCAAAACACCCACTTCCATTGGTGTCTCCAATCCTAAAGAGGGAATTGGCGGTATGACACCTTCAATCAAATTATCATCGGCCTTATAAGAAACAGCCCCAGCCGTAATCTTAGGAAAATATTTTGTGAAAGCATCCTTTTGAGTCTGTTTGGCGGCAGCAACATCTATCCGGCCAGTTTGCATATCTACATTGTTCTTTAAAGCCATTCCCTTACATTCTTCCAATGTAAGAATGCGTTTCTCCTGTGCAATAACCTCTGATACTGTTCCAACAAACAATATGCTTAATATCAAGAATCTAATTTTCATATCCAACATAACATTTCATTATATTACTGGTTTTCAAACTGTAACAATCTTTTTCTCTTTTCACTGCTTCCACTGAATATCATCCAGTAGCATACGGGGAGCACAGTCAACAGAAATATCATTGTAATCAGTGTTCCGAAAAATATCACTGTCCCCATAGGCATCCAAAGTCCACTTCCTCCCAAAATCATTGGAATAACTCCCATAGAAGCAGCAGCCGATGTCAGAAAAATAGGGCGCATACGCCGAGATGCTGAATAATAAATGGCATCCTTCACACGCATTCCTTCCTTATCTCTTAATTCTTCAGCATAATCGACCATGATTATTTCATTACGTACAATAATACCCATAAGGCTCGTGATACCCAAAACACAAGTTACTCCAAAATCCAACCCCATAATTCTTAATCCGACAGCAGTACCAAACACACACAATCCCATACTGCCAAATATCAATAATGCTATGTTTATCCGATGGAAATGAGCTAACAGGATAAAAAATATCATAAAAGCAGCAATCTGCAGAGCAACCATGATAGTAGGCATGTTATCCTGATTCTCTTCCAATTCACCACCATACTCAACATGAATTGTAGAAGGCAAATTCAAACCTTTAATTAATTTATCTACTTTTTCATTGACAGATAAAGTATTGTATCCCCTACAGGGCTCACCAAGTATTGTAACTATATCCACTCCATTCCTACGTACAATCTGACCATCCTTCCAGATAGGAACAATATCTGCCACTTGCCTTAAGAGAACATTACTCATACCACCATAAGCCGGAATTTGCTCATTCATCAAGTCTACATTAGTTGACTTATCGGATTTGGTACTTTTCACGACGATTGGGACATTATAATCTCCTTCCCACACATTTGCCAAAGGCAATCCACTACCATATCGCAATGCCAATGTGCCCTCCAATACCATGTTGCTGATGCCCAAACGCGAAGCTTCGTCTTCCTTAAGCCTAACCTCTGTACAGGCAAGAGGTTCGTTACGATCTGTACGTACATGTTGCATCTCAGGCATATTTTTCATCAATGCAACTATCTGTTGTGCATAATATTTCAACGAATCTGAGTTTTCACCACTTAACCTTATCTCAATAGGATAAGTAGCCATACTGTATATCAATTGCTTAAATTTAATAGTAGCCTCAGGAAAATAGTTTGTATATTTAGGAGCCAGTTCATCCAATATTTCGACAGTTTCTTTCACACCTTTGGTATTCACTATGAATTGAGCGAAATTACTTCCTGGTATCTGAGGAGCATATGATGAATGGAATCGGGGAGAGTTACATCCCTTAAACGAAGTAACTGATACTACCCTCTCATCTTTCCGAATGATACGTTCCAAACTGTCTGCCACCATAGCGGTTTTCTCGATTGAAGTGCCTGTCGGCATATAAATTTCCACAGCAAACTGATTACGATCGGCTGTAGGCAACATACTCTGTGGTTGTCTGGCCAGCATAACACTTCCTATCACAACAGATATTATTCCGATAGCGACAACTGTTTTGGGATATGCAAAACATAATGCAAGTACCTTATCATAAAATGACTGCAAAGTATCAAGAAATGAAAAATGTTTTTCAGTACCCTGCTTCTTCGCAATCGGCTTACGAATAAAATAGAATTGCATGAAAGGTACCAAAAGCATCGCAACCAATAGTGATATTGCTAAAATCAAAGAGATAGCCCAAGGAAAGCTTAATAGAAAATCATGTACTAATCCAACTGTTATCATCAGAAACGGAAAGAATGTAATGCTGATAGCAAGTGTAGCCGATAAAATTGATTTAAAGAAATGTATCGTACTCTCTATCGAAGCATGCCAACGAGACATACCCTCGGACAAACGTTCCAAATAACTATCGATTATTACAATAGAATTATCTACAATCATTCCTAAAGTTACAATCAAGGCTGCCAATGTCACAGTATTCAGTTCCACACCAAACGCATGAAACAACCCAAGCGAGATAAATATGGTAATAGGTATTGTAGAAGCTGCGACCAAAGCCACTTTCATAGGCAACAATAACATAACCACAATGACAACAGCCACGATAGCAATCAACAGTTCGCGCAAGAAATTCTGTACGCTATCATCCACAACTTCACTTTGGTCTGTTATTCTATAAATGCCAACATCCGATGGCAAAGTACTTTTATATGCATCCAATGTTCGATTTACCTCCTCACCCATTTTGACAATATTTTGCCCCTTCTTCATCTCTACACTAAGCAAAATACATTTTTTACCATTATTGGTTATGTAACTTTCAAATGGTGCATACTCTCTTTTTACATCAGCAATGTCTTTCAATCTTATATGGTTGCCCAAAGGATCAGTATAGACAATGAGTTGCTGAATATCATAAACTGTATTCAACGATTCTGCTACATAAATAGGTTGAGTATATGAATCATCTTTTATTCTTCCTCCTGATGTTGTGAATCCTTTTGCAAACAATTTGGCTGCTATCATCTGGTCGTTAAG
>NZ_JAULLJ010000119.1:0-872 GCF_030518095.1 Bacteroides sp. ET489 | reverse complement strand
ACTGTTCTTTCGTTGGACAGTGATTGGTCTTATCGCTCTTTCCGCCGCCATATTGTCTATTGAGTATTCTCCGTCATTTCTGTAGGCGAAGATCTGATTCCAGAAGTTCTTCAGATAGTTAAGGGCCTTGCTCATAAGTTCACTTCGGCTCTCATCCGGATTTGCAAGCAGATCATAAAGCTCTGTCCTTATCCTATCGATGATTTCCGTCGTTTCCTTACTGTTCCTTCTGTGGTAAATCTCGTCTGCGGTAAGTCTTTCCCGGCGGTAAGTATCTTCCATGCCGTATAACTTTCCTATCAGCTCAAGGAAGATTCTTGCCTGCAGGCTTCCCTGGTCGAAGGCATACTTGAACTTAGTCCTTGCATGAGCCAGACAACAGAGATGTTCTATATCCATAAGTTCGTTGTCAAGATACATATATACGTTATAACCGTCACTCTGCAGTGATTTGATTTTTGCATCACCAAGGAACTCCTTCAACACGTTTCTGTTCCTGCCTCCATGTTTCTGTACACCTTCATCATCCGTTGTATCCTCATAAAAGAAGATGACTATACGGGCCTTTCTGTTTACCAGACACCACATATAGGTCTTTCGTTTCTTATTGTAGGCGTGATAGCGGAGCCATGTCTCGTCCACATTCACGTTGGCACCATCCTGAAGGGCAATCTTCTTGAGGGCAGGTATCAGCTTGTTCAGCTGCATGGCACCTTTGTCGGCCCAGTTCAGCAGGTTCTGCACAGAGGTGTTCCAGTCCATATCCGACAGACGGTTCTTTGCCTCCCTGTATGCTGGTGTTGACATCTGGAAGCGGTTGAACATAAGATACGAGAGCATGTTTGCCGTAATGCTTGTACCCGGTACAATCT
>NZ_JAULLJ010000118.1:0-872 GCF_030518095.1 Bacteroides sp. ET489 | reverse complement strand
GCTGTTCTTTCGTTGGACAGTGATTGGTCTTATCGCTCTTTCAGCCGCCATATTGTCTATTGAGTATTCTCCATCGTTTCTGTAGGCGAAGATCTGATTCCAGAAGTTCTTCAGATACTTAAGGGCCTTGCCCATAAGTTCACTTCGGCTCTCATCCGGATTTGCAAGCAGATCATAAAGTTCCGTCCTTATCTTATCGATGATTTCCGTCGTTTCCTTACTGTTTCTTCTGTGGTAAATCTCGTCTGCGGTAAGTTTTTCCCGGCGGTAAGTATCTTCCATGCCGTATAACTTTCCTATCAGCTCAAGGAAGATTCTTGCCTGCAGGCTTCCCTGGTCGAAGGCATACTTGAACTTAGCCCTTGCATGAGCCAGACAACAGAGATGCTCTATATCCATAAGTTCGTTGTCAAGATACATATATACGTTATAACCGTCACTCTGCAGTGATTTGATTTTTGCATCACCAAGGAACTCCTTCAACACATTTTTGCTCCTTCCTCCATGTTTCTGCAAACCTTCATCGTCCGTTGTGTCCTCATAAAAGAAGATGACAATACGGGCTTTTCTGTTTACCAGACACCACATATAGGTCTTGCGTTTCTTATTGTAAGCGTGGTAACGAAGCCATGTCTCGTCCACATTCACGTTCGCACCGTCCTGAAGGGCAATCTTCTTGAGGGCAGGTATCAGCTTATTGAGTTGCATTGCACCTTTGTCGGCCCAGTTCAGCAGGTTCTGGACAGAAGTGTTCCAGTCCATATCCGACAGACGGTTTTTAGCTTCCCTGTATGCTGGCGTTGACATCTGGAAGCGGTTGAACATAAGATACGAGAGCATGTTTGCCGTAATGCTTGTACCCGGTACAATCC
>NZ_JAULLJ010000117.1:0-901 GCF_030518095.1 Bacteroides sp. ET489 | reverse complement strand
GAATATCAGAATTTTTCCAGTTGTGTTTTGTTTACCGTGTAGTAACGTCCTATTCCTCTTATCAGCGAATAATGACAATCCCGATTTACAATCCTGTAGAGAGTTGTACCTACGCAAATGATTTCTTTTTTTCTTCATGTTCTTGATACTGGTTTTAGTGTTGCCTATATCCTGTCGGCAACGGGTTAAACATGGTTGCAAAGCTACGGAAGTGTCGGTAAAATCTTGATACGCAAATCTATGCGGAACGGCGCAAAATAGGTCATGTCAAAAGAAAATGCAGTATAAACGGGTGGCTCTTTCAGGTAAAAGGAGATAAAAAAGCCCGAAGTCGTGGAATATGCACTTCTTCGGGGACTGGTTGTTGCAGATAATTACAGATTGACTGACGCACTGATTTACGGATTCAATGACTTCATGTCGTCACTACGTCAGATGAAACCGTTAATCATCAAATGGCTGAACATTAAAAGTTCATTCTAACATTCATTTGGCATTCTGTTATTCACTGACACCAGTAGGACTTGTATCTCTTTTCGTCGGCACAATCTTTCCAGCAGGGCATTGCGAACCGTTGCGGCATCTGACGTGTCAATGCGGAAAGCGAGTGCTACCACCATCGACAGGGCATACATGTCCGCATAATAGCCGTTTGGTAGCTTGATACGTTTTTCAGCTTCAAGAGGATTAAAAATTCCACACTTGTACACGGCACGAATGGCGGCACGGAGCGTCGGGGCGATTACCCCGAACAGCTCTACCAGCTCCATTTCATTCATCCATATATTACCTGTATCGGATGGTATGGTATTTCTACCATAGCTGTCCGTTGTGATTATTTCCCGTTTCATATCCCTGCCATTTTCACGTTTCCGAATGATTTGCTCAGCTTGTCGCCCAG
>NZ_JAULLJ010000116.1:0-901 GCF_030518095.1 Bacteroides sp. ET489 | reverse complement strand
AGAAACTGTTTTGAATTGATTCAAGAATAATGTTACAGTCTCCTTAAAATTTGAAATCAGCAGGCCAATTGGAAAAATGTTATATCTTTAAAGGTACCAAACTATAAAGTTATGACACACTATCCAACCGACCTGACTGAAAAACAGTGGCAAGTTATAAAAAATATTTTAGAACCGCAAGCGAGGAACCGAAAACATTCTCTTAAAGAGATAATGAATGCAATCCTTTATATCAACAAGACCGGCTGCCAGTGGCGTATGCTTCCCTCTGACTTCGCCCCTTGGCAAACCGTCTATTACTATTTCCGTAAATGGAAGCTTGAAGGCGTGTTTGAAGAGGTGATGGATACCTTGCACGCTTTCATCCGTAAACAGGCAGGGCGTCAGGAAAGCCCCAGCCTTGGCATCATGGATTCCAGAAGTGTGAAGACTTCCCATCATGTTGATTCTGACCGCGGTATAGACGGGAACAAGAAAATCAAGGGGCGGAAAGAGCACATAATTGTCGATACGCTTGGTCTTCCGTTAGCCGTCGCAATCCATGAAGCCAACCTGCATGACAGCAAAGGCGCTCCGCAAGTCATAGAGAAACTTGCTTATAAATTCCCGCGCTTGGTGAAAATCCTGGCAGACGGTGGTTATAAGGGAAAGTTGGCTGATTGGGTCAAGAAGAAATTCGGATGGGTATTGGATGTCGTGCTCAGGCCGGACGAATGTCCAACCAAGTTTCAAGTTCTGCCTAAGCGCTGGATTGTGGAACGCTCTTTCTCATGGCTGGAAAACTTCAGAAGGCTAACCATCGATTATGAATTCCTCGCTGAAACTGCGGAAGCCATGGTACAAATCGCATTCATCCAAATCATGCTTAACAAATTTATCGAATGAAATCAAAACAGCTTCT
>NZ_JAULLJ010000115.1:0-903 GCF_030518095.1 Bacteroides sp. ET489 | reverse complement strand
TTGGGCGACAAACTGAGCAAATCATTCGGAAACGTGAAAATGGCAGGGATATGAAACGGGAAATAATCACAACGGACAGCTATGGTAGAATTACCATACCATCCGATACAGGTAATATATGGATGAATGAAATGGAGCTGGTGGAACTGTTCGGGGTAATCGCCCCGACGCTCCGTGCCGCCATCCGTGCCGTGTACAAGTGTGGAGTTTTGAATCCTCTTGAAGCAGAAAAACGTATCAGGCTGCCCAACGGCTATTATGCGGACATGTATGCCCTGCCGATGGTGGTGGCACTCGCTTTCCGTATTGACACGTCAAGTACCGCAATGATTCGCAATGTCCTGCTGGAAAGATTGTGCCAGCGAAAAAAGGAACAAGTCCTGCTGGTATCAATGAATAACAGGATGCCGTATGAATGTTAGCATGAACTTTTAATGTTCAGCCATTTGATGATTAACGGTTTAATCTGACGTAGTGACGACATGAAGTCATTGAATCTGTAAATCAGTACGTCAGTCAATCTGTAATTATCTGCAACAACCAGTCCCCGAAGACGTGCATATTCCACGACTTCGGGCTTTTTTATCTCCTTTTACCTGAAAGAGCAACCCGTTTATACTGCATTTTCTTTTGGCATGACCTATTTTGCGCCGTTCCGCATAGATTTGCGTATCAAGATTTTACCGACACTACCGTAGCTTTGCAACCATGTTTAACCCGTTGCCGACAGAATGTAGGCAGCACTAAAACCTGTATCAAGAACATGAAGAAAAAAGAAGAAATCATTTGCGTAGGTACAACTCTCTACAGGATTGTAAATCGGGATTGTCATTATTCACCTATAAGGGGAATAGGACGTTACTACACGGTAAACAAAACACAGCTGGAAAAATTCTGATATTT
>NZ_JAULLJ010000114.1:0-905 GCF_030518095.1 Bacteroides sp. ET489 | reverse complement strand
TAGTGGCGGATTGGTGGTGGCCGACTTGGCGATATACGAGCTGGGACCCATAGTGACCACTCCGTTCTTCGGCACGCTCAGCCCCGTGTACCATCGTCCCAGTATCTCCAGCGAATCGCCTTTTGGACCGGTGACGCACAAGGCGGCCGTGTAGTTGCTTGTTCCGTCAGTATAGGTAATCAGCGAGCGTGTCCATACATAGCCGCCCGACGCGTTCGACGGCGGTGTGTTGCTCCATGATCCTCCTGTAAGCGACGTGTTCGACGTGCTCAGGTAATACTGCTCTGTCACCGAGGCGATGCCCTTGCCGTCTTTACCGTCGGCACCGTCCTGCCCGTCCGCACCACTGATGCAGGCCGTTCCGCTATATACGTACTGCCCACCGGTGTATGTCACCTTGGTGCGGCTCCACAAGTATTTACCGGCAGTCACCGTTGGAGCTGTCGTGTTCCAACCCGATGTGGGTGCCGATGTGCGGCTTGATGAAAGGGCGTATTCAACATCGACTGATGTGATACCTGTTCCGTCATCGCCACGGAACTTGCTCCAGACATAGTCTGACGGATCGGTACTTTCAACAGCTGTTTCCTTGTTGACAGCGATGCCGATATAGCGCGTTTCCGATGTGGGGGTCTGATACATGCCGCTGCCATCGGCGTTGTCAGAATAGGCAATCCAAGTGTAGTAAGTCTTCCCGTCGGCACCCGGTGCTCCGGGCACACCATCTGTACCGTCCTCGCCTTTGATGAGCGACCACAGATAGTCGGCCGGATTGTTCCCTTCCAACGGTGATTCCCTGTTGCATGCCAGCCCGATATATTTCTTCCCTGCAGGGTCGTCGCTCATGCCAATTCCTTCTGCCGTGTCGGCGTACCTGATCCAGGTGTAATAGGTCTTGCCATCCT
>NZ_JAULLJ010000113.1:0-905 GCF_030518095.1 Bacteroides sp. ET489 | reverse complement strand
CAGCGGCGGATTGGTGGTGGCCGACTTGGCGATATACGAGCTAGGGCCCATGGTGACCACTCCGTTCTTCGGCACGCTCAGCCCCGTGTACCAACGTCCCAGTATCTCCAGCGAATCGCCTTTTGGACCGGTGACGCACAAGGCGGCCGTGTAGTTGCTTGTTCCGTCAGTATAGGTAATCAGCGAGCGTGTCCATACATAACCGCCCGACGCGTTCGACGGCGGTGTGTTGCTCCATGACCCTCCTGTAAGCGACGTGTTCGACGTGCTCAGATAATACTGCTCTGTCACCGATGCGATGCCCTTGCCGTCTTTACCGTCGGCACCGTCCTGCCCGTCCGCACCACTGATGCAGGCCGTTCCGCTATATACGTACTGCCCGCCGGTGTATGTCACCTTGGTACGGCTCCACAAGTATTTGCCGGCAGTCACCGTTGGAGCTGTCGTGTTCCAACCCGATGTGGGCGCCGATGTGCGGCTTGATGAAAGGGCGTATTCAACATCGACTGATGTGATACCTGTTCCGTCATCACCACGGAACTTGCTCCAGACATAGTCTGACGGATCGGTACTTTCAACAGCTGTTTCCTTGTTTACAGCGATGCCGATATAACGCGTTTCCGATGTGGGGGTCTGGTACATGCCGCTGCCATCAGCGTTGTCAGAATAGGCAATCCAGGTATAGTAAGTCTTCCCGTCGGCACCCGGTGCTCCGGGCACACCATCGGTACCGTCCTCGCCTTTGATGAGCGACCACAGATAGTCGGCCGGATTGTTCCCTTCCAACGGTGATTCCCTGTTGTATGCCAGCCCGATATATTTCTTCCCTGTAGGGTCGTCGCTCATGCCAATTCCTTCTGCCGTGTCGGCGTACCTGATCCAGGTGTAATAGGTCTTGCCATCCA
>NZ_JAULLJ010000112.1:0-911 GCF_030518095.1 Bacteroides sp. ET489 | reverse complement strand
TATTAAATTTATAGTGAACAATTATAACATTTAAACGATTATCACTATGTTTCCAGAGTCTAAAGTTACAGAGATTTATTGTATGGCCGATGATTTTTGCAAGGAATTTACATTTCAACAGGAAAAATATATGATTGATGATAAGAAGACCAAGCATCGCAATAAACCCAACCGTATGAGTGATGCTGAGATTATGGTTATTCTTATCCTGTTTCACTCCGGTGGTTTTCGCTGTTTCAAGCATTACTACAAGGAGTATGTCTGTAAACATCTGAAACACCTTTTTCCGCGCCAAGTTTCCTATAACCGTTTTGTAGAATTGGAAAAGGAAGTACTACTTCCCCTGAGCATCTTTATCAAAAAAGTACTGCTGGGAACCTGTACCGGCATCAGTTTTGTGGACTCCACTCCCTTACGTGTATGCCGTAACCAAAGAATCCTTATTCATAAGACATTTGAAGGACTTGCCGAGCGTGGAAAATGTTCAATGGGATGGTTCTTCGGATTCAAGTTGCATCTGATAATCAATGACAAAGGGGAAATTCTCAATTTCATGTTTACTCCCGGAAACGTGGATGACCGGGAGCCTTTGAAGCAGGGCAAGTTCCTGAAGAACATTAAAGGAAAACTATGTGCAGACAAAGGATATATTGGTCAGGCCCTGTTCGAGAATCTTTTTCTTAATGGCATACAACTTGTCACCAAGGTCAAGAACAATATGAAGAACTCACTGATGAGTATTGCCGACAAGATCTTGCTCAGAAAAAGAGCCCTGATCGAAACGGTCAATGACGAATTGAAGAACATTGCACAGATAGAGCACTCCAGACATCGTTCATTCAATAACTTTATAGCTAACTCTTTGTCGGCTATCGCAGCATACTGCTTTTTTGAAAAGAAGCCAGCTATTG
>NZ_JAULLJ010000111.1:0-958 GCF_030518095.1 Bacteroides sp. ET489 | reverse complement strand
ATTGAAGTGATTTAAACTTATTTCATTCTCTTAAAATCGTGTCAAAATGTTAAAGCACAGCGTACAAATTGAATTGTTCCTTATATTATGGGTGACCAAACTCATATATTGTGAAAGTCCAATGTACACTGTGCTCGACAAAGATACGATAAAAAATGAAATATTGCCTCATCTTTCCAAGGCAAAACGTGGTTATGTCACTCAAAGTTGTCTCATAGAGGTGGTAAACGCCATCTTGTACAAGTTGAAGACCGGTTGTCAATGGGCGTTCCTTCCTGTGGAAGCCCTGTTTAGCGGCAAGGTACTGAGCTATGGTGCCGTGTATCACCATTACAACAAATGGAGCAAGTCGGGCGAGTGGAAATCCATGTGGGTCAGGTTGCTTGACAAACACCGCAATGAGTTGGACATGTCCAGCGTGGATTTGGACGGGAGCCACACGGCTGCACTCCGTGGCGGTGAAGAAGTCGGATACCAGGGTCGGAAGAAACGGAAGACGACCAACGCACTCTACCTGACAGACAGGCAAGGACTTCCGATTGCCATGTCTTCTCCGAAATCAGGCGAACACCATGACGTACATGACATAGAAAAGGTCATCGGTGACATGTTCAACGACCTTGAGAAATCCCATATTCGGGTTGATGGCCTTTTCCTCAATGCCGATGCCGGATTCGATTGTGATGTCTTACGTGGTTTCCTGTGTGAAAAAGAGGTCATCGCAAACATCTGCATCAATAAACGGAGAGAAAATGCCGATGACATCTTTGTTGATGATGAACTGTATGCTGAAAGGTATTCCATTGAACGAACCAACGCTTGGATGGACAGTTTCAGGACGCTACTGAACCGATTCGATACAACTGTTTCAAGTTGGATGTCTTGGAATTACTTGGCATTTGCAGTCTTGTTACTGAAGAAAATTTCACGAAAACAAAAAGTTTAAATCACTTCATTA
>NZ_JAULLJ010000110.1:0-984 GCF_030518095.1 Bacteroides sp. ET489 | reverse complement strand
GTAGGGTTGTAGTCCTCCGTCATGCTAATGTCAATCTCGTGCGCCTGTAGCATCGCCACATAAGCGTCGCAGCAGTATTGTACACCCCGATCAGAATGGTGGATCAGTCCTTTGAGACTTGTGCTGCCTCTCAGTTTGACAGCCTGCTTTATTGCCTGCTCCAATGCCTGCATGGTAATGGCCGCGCGGAGCGTGTCGGCAAGCTTCCAGCCGACAATCTTGTGCGAGTAGGCATCGGTTATCAGATGAAGGTAGCAGACGCTCCCGTCGGCAAGCACAATGTAAGTGATGTCGCTCACCCACAACTGATTGGAAGATATTGGTACAAAATCCTTCACCAAGTTCTTCCACTTGTGATAACGGTGGTTCGAACGGGTTGTGTGCCGGGGTTTGGGAGGCGGGAGCATCAGACGGTAACGGCGAAGAAGCGCAAAGAAGCTGTCACGCCCAGGGATGAACTTTGCCCCGAAAAGGGCGGTGAGCATGACCCAAAGCTTGTAACCTCCAATGCCGGGATCTTCCTTTCGGATTTCATGTACGTTTTCCACTATGACGCGTTCGCGCTGCAACTCCTCCTCGATGTCGGCCTTCGACTGGTAGAAGGCCTGACGGCAATGGCCAAATAGACGGCAGGCGGGGGCGACCTTCAGACCGCGCCCGCTGACCAGTTCCTTCACTACTTGGCCCCAGATTTTTTTCGGATGGGGATGTTAAAATACTCCTCGGCACGCGTAATCATCAAATCACGTGCTTCCGTTTCTAAACGAGAGAAAGAAAGCGCTTTCTCCAATTCCTTGATGCGCTTCTTCAACTGAGCGTTCTCTTCACGGTAACTTTCTTTGCTGCGGTTGGCCATATCTTCTTCCGTTGAAGTTATCGAAGGCGAAGATAGCGATTTTACTTTATCACCATACTTTTCTATCCAATAATTTAAAAGCCTAAGACCGCTGAGTGAGTAAAGTCGGCAAAAAGAATGCTTGCTCA